>JANQHZ010000703.1 GCA_028282445.1 Candidatus Binatia bacterium
GATGGACATGATGCGCGAGCCCGAGTCGCCGCCGGCCTTCCAGCGCGCTGGGGTCGGCGACCACGCGGCGTCGCTCGCACTGGTCAGCGGCCTGCTCGCCGCGCTGCGGGTGCGCGATCGCGACGGCGTCGGCCAGATCGTCGATGTGTCGCTGCAGCACACCGGCCACTACGTCAATGGGAACGATGCATCGATGGCGTTGGTCGTGCGCGACACGCCGACCCGGCACGACCGGCGCAAGCCGTTCAACCCGTTGTGGAACCAATACCGCACCAAGGACGATCGCTGGCTCTTTCTGGTGATGATCGACTCGGTGCGCTACTGGCGTCCGTTCTGCGAGTCGATCGGGCGAAGCGATCTGATCGAGGACGAACGCTTTGCCGGTTTCTTCGAGCGCATCGCCAGCTCCGCCGAGCTGGTCGCGATTCTGGACGAGACTTTCGCGGAGCGAACCCTCGCCGAATGGGAAGCGCACTTTCGCGACAAGCCGATCATCTGGGCCCCGGCGCGCACGCTCGCCGAAGCGATCCAGGATCCGCAGGCGCGCGCGGCCGGCGCCTTCCAGGAAGTCGACCACCCGACCGCCGGCAAGTTCGAAACAGTCGCGCCGCCGGTGCGCATGTCGGGCCACTCGATGCGAGGGGAACGCCCCGCGCCGGCGCTGGGTGCGCACAACGAGGAAATCTTGCGCCAAGCCGGACTGGATGAAGAGGCGATCGCCGCGGTGCTGAGGAGTAAGGAATAGCGCTGTGTCACCGAAATCTTCGCCGCCGTTCGGTTCTGCGGTTTCCGATTTCCTCCGGTGGCTTCACTTCGTTGCTGTAGCGGCCATGCTGGGATCCATGGTTTCCCATCCAACCTGGGCCGGCGCGCGGGGCAACGATTGCAACGACAACGGGGTGGACGACGCGTCGGAGATCCGCCGGACCGAGTGGGCCGGAGCGGTGACGCTGGCCGAAATCCCGGACTTGATCCACGCTCAGGTGGCGGATCTCGATGCCGATACGTCGTTGGATCTCGTTGCACTTTCGCATGACGAAATCACGATTGTTTGGGACGTGCTCCACGACAAGCCCCCCGAACAGACCGACATTGCGGTCGATCTCGCGAACCCCTTCGGTGCGGCATTCCGCATCGCGGACCTCGACGGAGATGGAGACCTCGATTTGGTCCTGGTGCTTCTCGATCAGTCGGTGCCGGGGCTATGGATCGTTGAAAATCGCGGAGACCGTGACCTTGAGCTGCAAGAAACCGCGATTGTGAAGCCGGCTTTTTCGTTACTCGAGATGGACGATTTCAACGGTGACCAGCGGTTGGATTTTATCGTGGTCGACCAGGGCCGCAGGATGCTCCTTGCGATGCAAAACGAAGACGGTTCCTTCCTGTCGGAGCCGGCTGTCGTCGCGGATGATGTCGGCGCTCGGGCTAGCAGAAGCGCCGGTGACTTCGACGGCGACGGTGACCGAGACCTGCTCTACTCACCATGGCTGAGCTCTTCGACTCTGCAGGTTCTGGAAAACCAAGGGGATGGCACGTTTCTACCGGGCGTGGCGATCTCGACGGACGACGGTCGAATTCGCACCTTCTCCTCCGGCGACATCGACGGTGACGGGCGCGACGAAATCATAGTCGAGAGTGCTTCGAGGGTATGGTTGGTCAGTGTGATATCCCACGAAACGTTTTCGATCACCGAATTGACGGAGGCTGCCGAGGCCGATTTCGTCACGGTGGCCGATACCAACGGTGACGAAGCGCCGGAGGTGTTGCTGTTCGGACGGCGCGGCGCGAAGGTCTTGGTTCATTCCGGTCAAGGGGATTTCGATGAGGAGTTCGAGCTCGCGCTCGACTATAAATCCCCTTTCGTGTCGCGAGTCGATGACGACCAGTTCTCCGACGTCGTCGCGGTGCAGGGAAACCGAGCCGTCTACCTGCGCGGCGACGGCGCCGATACGCTCTGGACCCATCGCTCCTACGATCTCCTCGGCAACCTGCTGTCGCGACTGAGCGCCGACGATTTCGACGGTGATGGCGACGATGACGTCGTGGTGTCCTCCGTGGACACCAGATTTCCATTGGTCACGGTGCTGGCGAGTGACGACCGCGGGCGCCTGACCTCGGAGTACTTCTCTGTATCGGCGCGGCCTTGTTCACTGGCATCGGCCGATCTCGAGGGGGACGAGTTGCCCGAGATCGTGGTGGCGACGGAGAACGGACTCGACATTTACACCCGACGCGAGTCTGGTGGCTACGGGCGTAGGACCCTGGATGCGGATGGAGCCTGCGCGGCGTTGACGCTTGCCGATGTTGACGCGGATTCCGATCTGGACATTCTAGTCGCGTCGCCGCCGCGCATCTTGGCCAACCAATCGAGAGCGTCCTTTGGCGCGCCGACGCGGATTGTGCCGGGCGCGTCCTATCGTCGCGCTGGCGTCGCCGACGTCGACCGCGACGGTATTCCGGATATTCTCGGGCTCACGGTGGCGTCCGGCTCGTCGAACGAGCTAGTCGTTTTTCGTGGACTCGGCCGACTTCTTTTTGACGTGGTCGATCGCTTTGCTTCGCGAGCCACCGCGCTGGTGACCGCTGACTTCAACGGTGACGGTGCGGTCGACGTTGCAGCGAACAATGACGGGTTCGCCGATCTACGCTTCAATCGCGGTGGCGGTCGCATCGACTTCCAACGGTCTTATCGGCTTCCCTCGCAATTCTCTAGGGAGATCGATGCCGGCGATCTAGACGCCGACGGGGACATCGACTTGGTGGTCAGCGATGGCAGTGCGCCGACCGCTCTCATCAACTTCGGCAACGGGGTTTTTCGGGAGCGACCCATCCCTTTCGCAGGCAACACGCAGGATGGGGAGATTGCGGATGTAGACGGCGATGGACTGAACGATTTGATCCTGATTCACCGTACGAGTTCGATCGCGGTTACCCGTCGCGTCGTCGTGATCAAGAATCGAATGGTTAGCGGAGTCGAGCCCGATTGCGACTCCAACTCGGTGTTGGACGAGTGCGAGTTGGAAGGCGACGATTGCGACAGGAATGAGGTACTTGATTCTTGCGAACCGGACGCGGATTTCGATGGAGTCGCCGATGGCTGTGATGTTTGCGCGGGCTCCGACGATGCACTGGATTCGGATGCCGACGGCACGCCCAACTGTCTCGACCTCTGCCCGCGCGACTCCAACAAGGTCGCACCGTTGTTTTGCGGTTGCGGTGCGCCGGAGGTCGACTCGGACGGAGACATGGTGCCGGACTGCGTCGACAACTGCGCGGACGACTCCAACCCATCTCAGGCCGACCTGGACGAGGATGGTTTCGGTGATGCCTGCGATGAGTGT
>JANQHZ010000708.1 GCA_028282445.1 Candidatus Binatia bacterium
CGTCTAATGAGTGACGCGCTCCGTCGGTGTGCAAACTTTCGTGCTCGAAGTTTCGTGGTGCAAAGGATTCTACGCATCGGCCCCACGCCCTCCGGTGCTATCCGGGGCGGTACGTGAGTTGGCACGGTTCCCGCTGAGAGTAGAGAGACAAAGGCAGCGCATCACGGGCGCCGCACAGCGGAGTTTTTGAGATGGAGTCGATGAGCTTGAAAGGGATTGTGGTCGCTACGGCGATCGGGGCAGTTATCGCCGCACCGGCACCGGCGACCTTGGTCGATTCGGAAGCGAGCGCCAACACGGCCATCGATCTCTGTCACCGTGCAGAGAAGTCGCCGGACCGGGCAGCCGAGCTGCTCGACCGCGGCCTGCGCATGGCCGAGACCGCGGTTGCGGCCGATGAATCCGATGCGCGCGCGCGTCTGGCGGTCTTCTGCAACCTGGGCAAGCAGATCGAGTACGAGGGCCTCGGCTTCGGTACGATGAGCAAGGTCCGGCGACTGCGCCGCGAGATCGACCTGGCCCACCAGTTGGCCCCAAACGATCCGGATATCCTCGCCGCCAAAGGGGCGATGCTGGTCGAGCTTCCCCGCATGTTCGGAGGCGACGTGCGCCAGGGAGAGAGTTTGTTGAGGCGCTCACTGGCGATCCGAGGAGGCAACGCTAGCGCCCTCCGCTATCTGGCGATGGCGATCGAAGCACAAGATTCTGCCGGTATGGACGAAGGTACCGAATCCGACGCGCAGCCGAACAGGATGGTCCGGCTGGCGCGCTAACGCTACCCCGCAGCGTCCAGTTGCGTCGCACGGTGGTCCCCCCTCTTTCCACCCGCGGCGTGACTGGACGCCCCCCTCCCCTGCAAATCCGATTGGCGATTGTAGAGCTGACAGAGACCCCTTCCCGCAGCGTCCGGTTGCGTCGCACGGTGGTTCCCCCCCTCTCTCCACCCGCGGCGTGACTGGACGCCCCCCTCCCCGCACATTCGATTGGCGACTGGAAAACCGACGGAGACCCCATCCCGCAGCGTCCAGTTGCGTCGCACGGTGGTTCCCCCCTCTCTCCACCCGTGGCGTGACTGGACGCCCCTCCCGCCCCACATCGGCCGGAGTGAATCTCGCCGGCGGCGAACCCCTCGCCGCCGGGATAGCGTCCGACCGTACCGGTAGCGCCGTGCCCCCCCGCCAGGCGTGGCCGGCGCGGTCGGACGTGACCCTCGTGGCTGACGCGGCGAGGTGCTGTGGATCGTCCCGCGCGAGCGCAACGGATCGATCGAGGCGTCGACCTGTGGCATCTTCGTCGGGTCGTGGTTGCGGTCGAACCGACTCTTGGAGTTGCCTTCTTGGAGGTCGGACTGCCGTTGTTGCTCGGCGCGGTGGTGGGGGGACTTCTGCGCGGACGCTCGCGTCGCGAGGGTTGGTGCCTTTACGCCGCTGCGTTTGCGGTGGTGCCGGCTGCGTTCGTCGTCGGTCTTCTCATAGACGGGATCGCGGTGGGTGTTTGGGACCTTTCCTTGATTGGGTTCCTCTTCGCATTCGCCTTGATTCTGTTCTTGCGATCTCCGAACAATCGTCTGGCGATCGCGCAAACGTTGTTAGTAATCAGCTCGGTTGGATTCTCGCTATTGTTGTTGGAGGCGATTGCAACGAGCGTCTTGGAAAAGAGGCCGCTGCCCCCGAGTCAGGTAATGGGCTTGGCCTCGCTCGACCCGGATCGCTTCGATCCGGTCTGTTCGGCGGCATATCCGCGCGGCCCAACTCCCGCCGATCGCCTTATCATTGACGAACGCGAGTCCTCGCGTTTGACCGTTCATCTCGGTGACTCAATGGTATTCGGGACCGGGGCCGGTGGACCACCCAACGCCTTTCCCGCATGGCTGGAGCGCATGGACGGCACCGGAAGGCACATGAACGCCGGATTTCGAGGTTCGTCGACCGACGGTCAATGGTTGGCTCTGCGAGCGATCCTCGAGAACACGATTCCCGAGCGGGTGGTTCACTATGTCTTTCTCGGCAACGACATCCACGAGCTCGGCCGGCCGAGCGTGTGTTGCGGAATGCAGCCTCTGGTCGTTTGGCAAGGCGAGAAACCGAGCCCACGATGCCAATCGGCGAAATGGATGGTGCCGGCGCGCGTCAAGCTGGAGGTTTCTCCTGCCCCGTACGCTCTCAGGATCTTTGCCGCTCGATCCGTTGCCGCAGCCGAGCTCGTTCTCGGATTTGGTCGCCTCGGTGCATGGTTGGCTCGCAGCGGAATCGCCGGGCCGCCCTATGGGACGCCGTCGGGCAAGGTCGAACAAAACCTCCGCGATTTCGCGCGTCTGATGCGCGTCATTCGCAACGAAGTCGAATCGCTGGGCGCGCAGTACCTAGTGGTTCTGATGGTTGGTCGTCAAACCGTAGCGGCAATCCACGGTCGCGAGCCGGCGGCGATGGATATGTGGAACGGCGAAGGTGAGACGGCCCACCGTCGCGTCGCAGCAGCCTTGGCGGAGGGGCGAATCGCCTTCGTCGACGCCTTCGACTTCTTCATGGCGTTGGTGGGAGATCCCGACGAAGATCGTTGGTTCGCCCGCAACTCTCCGGGCGACTTTCACTTGTCGGCTGAAGGTCACGAGCGTTTCGCACGCTGGCTCGAGCCGAAGCTCCAAATCGACTAGGCGAGAAGACAGCGGCCGCGCCCCTGCGCGAGAGGATTCCTTGCGGGGGAATGCCTGGCCTTGCGTCCGGAAATTTCCGATCTGTGCTCAGCGCGGTTCCAGGATTTCGACCGCTGCCGGGTAGGTGTCGACCATCGCATAGGCGCGAACGGTGCCGAGGGCTGTGTCTTCGGGGAGGGTGAGCTCGACCGACCGCACAGTCCCGTCGGCGTTCGCCTCCACTACGGTCGAGCGTGTGTAGTCGAGACCGACCGCGCCTCCGGTGGCGGTGTCGACCAGGAGGATTCCCAGGTTGTGCTCGGCGACCTGCAAGGCCGTTCCTTCAAAGGTGGCGATGACGCTTTGCCCGTCCGACGAGAAGCGCACCTCTCCCACGCCGTCCGGTGCGGTGACGACACCGCTGCCTTGTAAGCGAAGCTCGGCCGCACCGGCGGCTTCGAGCAGGTCGGAGTCCGGGTTGCAGTATCCGAGGAACTGCAGGAAGGGGCCGTAGAAATCGATGTCACCACAGATGACCTTGGCGTTGAGAGCGGGGCTCTCGATCGCGTTGCCCTGATCGTCGATCCGTGTCGCCGCTCGGAAGAAATCAAAAGGTATCGGGAAGCCGTTAAACTCGATGGCGAAGCCGTCTTCGTTGATCATGGTCAACAAGCCGCCGTCGTGTCGAACCTCGAATGGAAAGCGAACGCGCGAAGTGGGCTCGATGACGGTGCCCTCTCCGTCCTCCGACAGCCGTCCGCCGATGGCCCATGCGATCGCGCGGTCTCCGCTGCCCTCGACCAATCCCACCAGGTAGTGGATCGAGTCGAAGCCGATCTGGTTGTAGCTCGGCAGAATCGTCGGCAGGGGCGCCGCCAATCGAAACAGCTGCCACACGCCGGCCGGGTCGCCCGGCTGCGCGGGAACGGGCAGCGGCAATTCGGAGTCCGACGGTCCTTCGACTTCGAAGCGAAGCGTCTGGTCGAAGCTCCCTCCGACCCGGCCGCCGAGGAAACGCAGCCCCTCGCGTTCGAGATCTACCAAATAGTCGCCGCGCATCCGGATCGACATTTCTCCCGGCGCGAAACCCGTGCGCGGGATGACGGTCAAGAACTTGCGATCGCCCGAAACTGCCGCGAGGACTTCCGCCGCCGGCTCGATGGTTACCTCGACCGACGAAGAGTCGAGCACGGCCAGCACCGTGTCGCCGGCCTCGCGAACGGTCAATGAGAACGTCAGCGACTGGTTTGCATCGATGCGCTCCGGCGCCTCCGGCTGCAGGCGGCCGAAACGGGACGTGTAGAAGAGAAAGGTTCCGGAATCCGGCAAGCTCTCGCCTGGCCCGATCGTGCAGCGATCGTCGCTCAGGCCCGGGCGCAGGCAGTACTCGTAAGGCACGCCGAAAACGCCGCCGTTCTCACCGGCGATGACGACTCCGTACGGGCCGAGCGCCGGAGACGAATTGAGATCGTCGCGCGAGTCGTCGATCAGCTTGATCGACCAATGCAAGCTGCCGTCCGGGTTGAGCACGAACAGCCGCCCTTCTCCCGAGCCGACGTAGATGTTGCCGGCGGCATCGATCGCCGGCGACGAGCGGATCGGCTCGATGGTGTCGAACGCCCACACGACCGATCCGTCCTCGGGGCGAACGGCATACACCGTCCCGTCGGCGGAAGGTTGCACGATGGTGCCGTCCGCCATCTGCGCCGGACTCGCGTAGATGTGATCGCGAACGCCGCGGATCCAAACCTCAGCTCCGTCGCTTTGTCGATAGCCGCGCAGGAAGCCGTCGAACGATCCGACCACGGCCAACTCGTCCGGGTCCGCCGACGTCAATAGTGGACTCGCGGCCACACTGCCGTTGACCGAGGCTTTCCATACCTGATCTCCGGTCGCGGCATCCAAGGCGAACGTGTTGTCGGAGAAGTAGAAGTTGTTGCCGATGAACAGCCGGTCGGTCGTGGGATTGTACGCCGGCAGCGACCAGGTCTGGTCGAGCGTCTCGAAACACCAACGCGGACTGCCGTCCTCCCGACTGAGCCCGTAGGTGCAGAAGTTGTCGTTCGGCACGAACAGCGTGCCGTCCGCTCCGATCGCGACATTGCCCTCGAACCAGTTGATGAAGGCGCCGTTCACCGACGGGTCCTCCGCCTCGAAGCGCCATAGCTCGCGGCCGTCGGCGCGGTCGAGAGCGTAGACGAAGCCGTCTCCCGAGCCGAAGATCACGCGCCCGGCGTCGTCCAGCAATGCCGATGAGTCGATGATCTCGCCGGTCGGAAAAGACCACAGCGGTCGGCCGTCCCGGTCGAGGGCGTAGAAGGTCTGATCGGCCGAACCGATGTATACGTTGCCCCGGCCGTCGATCACCGGCGCGCTGAAAATACCCTTACCTGTCTGGAAAACCCACGGTGCGCGTCCCGAGTCGACCGGTTCGATCGGACTGCGGCCGTTCTGGAGAGCATTCCGCCTGAACTTCGGCCACGGGCTCTCGGGGTCGAGTGGAACCGAGTAGTCGTATTGCGGCAACGGCGCCGAGTCGGTGGAGTCGTCGTCATCCCCGCAAGCGGCGAGTACCGCCGCGAGCGCGATGGAGATCAGATACAACGGAAGGGTACGTGTTCGAAGGTCCATCCGTTGCGCTTACCCCGGGCATCGCGACTCCTCAACCGATCAAGCGTTCAGGAGAGTTTCCCGTCTCGAGAATCCGACCGCATTCCTTGTTGATAGCGGTCCGATGCGGGAAACGTGTAGATGATGTACGTGCGACGTTTCTTGCCTTTGGCGTTGGTATTCCTCGCCGCTCAATTTTTCTCGGCTTGCTCCTTTGGCTTCAACGCTCCGGGCAAGCTGATTTGGTACCTCGACAACCGCGAATCGGTTTGGCGCACCGTCAACAAAGGCGACTTTCGGGTCGTGGATCTCAAGCAAGCGGAGCCAACCTCCGACGGTTCGAATCTATTGTTGGTCGCCATTCACTACAGCGGCGGCGTGGACAGGACCGTTTCCGAGGAAGGAATTCCCGACGGCGTTCGCGTCGTCTTCACCGGGAACGCGCAGGATTTGACGTCTGCAACGCGTTTCGAGCTCGCCTACCTCGAGCGTGGGGCCGTCCTGATGGTCGAGCCTCGCCATCATTCCAAGCGACCTGGTGGCCGCATCAAGGAGAACCCGCTGGCGGCGGACGTACGACCAAACCGGAGCAGGAAGCCGCTGGACGATCCGGCCGCCGATGCCTTGCGCCCGTGGTACGTCGAGCGCGAGCTCGAAGAGGGCGAACGCGTCGAAATCGAACCCGAGTTGGCGGTCCGCAAGCAGATCGAACAGTGGGCCCGGGTCTTCGAGGTTGGACGAGAGCTGTTGTTGAGAGTGGAACCTGGGGACTTCGTCCACAAATCCCCCTATGCCGATCGACACGGCTACCTGGGCGGCTTCGTCACTGCACCCGTCACGGACGCGAGTACACGGGTTTTCGGCGACGCCGGCGCCGCGCGCGGGCGATACGTCGCTTGGGTCGACCCCAAGGGCCCGGCCGACGGAGTGCTCGAGGTGGGCTGGAGAATTCTGACCGTCGACGACACGCCTATCGAATTATTCGAGTGGAGCCACGACGGCGAACCACTGGAGATCCTTCTCCGGCGGGGCGCCGAAAGCCGTATGGTGACCTTGACGCCCGAGCCTATTCCAGTCGAGGTATCCCTCGGCGTGTGGTCGACCTCGCACACCGCTTTCGCGAGTCTCGGTGACTCCGGCGCACACATCGGCATCTCGGCGCAGTTTCTCGACCTCCTGACGAGCGAAGATGCCCTGGCCTACGTTCTGGGCCACGAGATCGGCCACATCGTCCTGGCTCGCGAGAAGCCACGCCCGGACACCAAGAGAAGTGCCTCGCTTGAGTACGAGCGAGACCAAGAGCGGGCAGCCGATCTTTTTGGTGTTCGGCTCGCTCATCGCGCCGGATACGACCCATTCGGAGGGGTACTTGCGCTCGATGCCATCGAGGAACGGCGAGGCGACATGGCGGTCGTGAGCTTCCAAGATACGCATCCGCCCTACCGACAGCGGAGAGAAACGATCTACGCCGAAGCCCAGCGTCTGCGTGACGGTGGATCGGAGACTCTAGATTGAACCAGATGGTAGCGGACGCTATCATTCGGTAGCAGCTCTCGGTCAGGAGGTCTCGATGGCCCAAGTCCAGCTCGCCGCTCGAATTGATGCTCGCGTGAAAGAAGCCCTGGATCGCGTTTGTGATCGGCGTGGGCTCAAGATGAATCGGTTCGTCGAGGACGCGATCATCGACAAGCTCGAGGAGCTCGAGGATATCGAGGACCTCAAGGCTATTCGCCACGAGCCGACGCGACCACTGTCGGCTGTGCTCAAGGACCTTGGGCTGGATGGCAAGTTATAGGATCGAGGTCACTGCTACTGCGGAGAAACAGCTCGAGAAGATTCGCGGCGAGGACCGCCTGCGCATCGTCCGGGCGCTGCTGAGTCTTGCGGTTGACTCGCGCCCGACAGGATGTCGAAGACTCCAAGGCTATGAAGATGTCTACCGCATCCGGGTCGGTCGATATCGAGTCTTGTACAGCATCGACGGTACTCGAATCATTGTGACCGTCCTCAAGGTAGCCCATCGGCGCGACCTCTATCGCTGACCGCCGGAGCGAACGGAACCAAGGCGGACAGGGGTCGGAGCGACTCGCGACAATTTGTTTGTTGCCGCGACCGGGATGTTGCTACGATCGCCCTCTGTTCATGGGGAGGGACGGACGTGGCGAAGCAACTTCGCATCATTCCGGAGAA
>JANQHZ010000712.1 GCA_028282445.1 Candidatus Binatia bacterium
ACCGTCCAAGGCGACGTGAAGGTCCATGACAACACCATCATCGAGAGCGGCATCAACGAAAGGTAGACGGTCCGGATCACGCGCCAGGTCCGCCCCTCCGCTTGTTCCCCCACACACAGGGGATACGACGCGAGAAAGCCCGTCGCCGCCCAGAGGACGAAGATCCCACCGTTCTGCTTGGTGAAGAGCGCAAGGCCGCCGATCAAGCCGACCAGAAACATCCAACCCGCCCGAGCGCGTCCGCTCGCCGTCTCGATCGCCCGCAATAAGGCCCACGCCGCCAACGAGAAGAGCGTGACGAGGTACCACAGTGGGTAGGGCGTGTTATGGAACGCCATATCGGCAATATCGCCTGGCTGCAGCGTGTAGAAGAGCAGCGGCGGCACGATGGCGTAGGGCCACGAGGCGACCCGCCTCGTCACCAGATACAACAACATGCCGCTGAGGGCGTTGACCACCCCCATGTACACCCGTGTCGCGTCCACAGAGACGCCAAATATCGAGAAGAGAAGGGAGTGTAGGTAGAGCGTCACCGGGCCGTATCCGGTGAAGAAGTCCCGGTAGGGCAGCTGGCCGCGGTGGGTCCGGAGGTAGTGGTAGTACAGCACCCCCTCGTCCTGCGCGAACCAGCCGAGCCCACGGAAAGCCCAAAAAAGGGCGAAACCCGTAACGAAAACGACGCCCGCAATCGCCGCGTCTCGCTTCTCGAGTTGGAACGATTTCAAGAACGTTCGAGCCGGTCAGCGCGCCACGGTCGAGACCGGTCTCGGCGCCTGGTTGCGAACCAATCCCAGACGCAGCTTCCAAACCGTCCAAACCGCTTCCCAGATGATCGCACGCGAGAACTTCGTCTCGCCGTGGTCGCGGCCGTAGAAGATGATCGGGACCTCCCCGATACGGAGCTTGCGCTGTTGGCACCACCAGGTCATCTCGATCTGGAACGCGTATCCAACGCTGTGGATATGGTCGAGGTCGATCGCTTCCAGAGCCTGGCGCCGGTAACACTTGAAGCCACCGGTCAGATCGCTGAAGGTCATGCCGGTAATCAGCCGTGCGTACCAGTTTCCGAAACTGGAGATCAGAAGTCGGGTCAGGTCCCAGTCGAGTACCCGGATGCCGCCGATGTATCTCGACCCGAGGACGACGTCGTTGTCGTCCGCCGCCGAGCGAAGATCCGGCAGCTGGTTCGGATTGTGCGAGTGGTCGGCGTCCATCTCCAAGATGAAGTCGTACCCCTCGGCAATCGCCCACTTGAAGCCGGCGACGTATGCCCGGCCCAGCCCTTGCTTTTCGGGTCGATGCAACACGTGCAGCTGAGGATGCCGGCGAGCCAGCTCATCGGCCACCTGGCCGGTGCCGTCCGGCGAGTTGTCATCGACCACGAGAATGTCGAATCCCGGCGGCTGCTCGAGGATGAGATCCACCAACTTCGGCAGGTTGTGGCGCTCGTTGTACGTGGGAACGACGACGATCGAGTCGTTCTGTTTCTTATTCACCATGCCTGTCCTCTCGCGCTTGGTGTCTACCCGACGCCCTCGCCTCCCGAACGGCTCGTTCGATGATCAGTCGCATCTGCGTAGCGCGGGCGTCCCAATCGAAGTCACGCACCCACTCCTCTGCTCCTCGAGCAAGGCGATCGAACGCCGAATCGTCCTCGAGCAACATGCGGATTCGCGCCGCCCAAGCGTCGACATCCTCGTGCGGAACCAGATACCCCGTTAATCCGTCGCGCACCGCGTCGCGCAGACCGGCCGAATCGCTTGCCACCACGGGTGTTCCACAGGCGGCCGCCTCGGTGGTCGAAATCCCCCAACCCTCCTTGGGGCTGGGGTAGACGACGACGCGGGCACGACGCATCCAGTCGGTCTTTTCCTGCTCGCTGACGAACCCGAGGAAGTCGACGACATCCTCGACGCCGTGCTTGCGCACGACGGCTTCGAGTCGCTCGCGATCGTCCCCCTTGCCGAGAATCGCCATTCTCGCCGCGGGAAGCTCGGCGTGGACCTTCGCGAAGGCGCGCAGTGCGATGTCGACTTGCTTGTAGCGTTTCAGCCGCCCGACATAGACGACGAGTGGCTGACGCGAATCGCGGCCCGGGACGGCGCCGAACTGGTCGAGGTCGAGTCCGGGCGGAACGACGTCGACCCATTGCATCTCGACCCCACGGTTGCGCAGGTCTTCAGCGGTGCTGTCGCTGAGGGCGACGAACGGCTTCCCGCGATACACCCGCGGAATGAATCTCTCGTACAGCCAAACATAGGAAGCCAATAGTGGATTGGCCTCGCGAAACACGGTCTCCCCGAACAGATGAAGCACGATCGGCAGGACCGGGGCCTTGGTATACAGCGGAAGGAAGAACGGAATCTTACAAAGATTCTCGATGAACAGATCGACCGGCTCTTCGCGTGCCAGGCGCAAGGCCGCTCGCGCGCTCGTGAAGTTCGCAGTCACTTTGTTACCGGATCGCAACATCCGGAGATTGCCTTCCTCGATCTCCGGCGCGGCGCCGGCATCGCGCGCCGAGATCCAGGTCACCCGGTGGCCGTAGTCGGCGATGCGCCGGAAGATCTCGTACATGTACACTTCCGCGCCACCCGCCTCTGGGTGATGAATGTCGCGATAGTCGAGAATCGCGACGTGGAGCGGCTTCGACGTCTCGGTCAAGCGTTCTGCCGACATCGTCCCGAGCGCTGGACCGCTCGCCTGCGCGGGCTGCATCACGCCAACCCCTGAACACACACAGCGTGTTTCGAGCGAACGTCGCGCATGTCGGCGGAACGAGCCCGAAATCGGGAGGCGAATCTCGTAGTTCGGTTCAATAGGCTGTTCAACGGGCGATGCATGTTCTTTCGGACCTCCCCCGGGTCCGAGCTTCTCGGCAGTCCGCGACCGCTCTACATGGATTT
>JANQHZ010000721.1 GCA_028282445.1 Candidatus Binatia bacterium
CGATCTCAAGCCCTATCTTGCCGTGTCTTCTGGAGCGCTTTCGGATCGACGATTCGTACGCAATGCGACCGTCGAAGGTTGGGTCAAGCGCCGATTGGGACGAACCGCGCCGGTGTGGCGCGGGTGGACGCAGGTGGAGTGCGTCTGGCCGGGTTCGAGCGAAATGACCTGGCACGTCGACCAGATGCTGCAGTATACGCCTCGCCCGCATGCGCCGAACCGGCCGATTCGCATGACCTACAACATCCCGCTCGTTCGATGCACCGAGTCGAACGGGGCGATGCAAGTGGTTCCGGGCTCGCATCGTTGGCCAAGAGGGGCGAGCGCATTACGGGACGGGCCCGTCCGGGCCTCGGACTTTCAGACGCTCGAGCTCGAGGTCGGCGATATCGTTCTACGCGACAGCAATACGCTGCATCGCGGCACGAGCAACCATAGCGACGAGCCGCGGCCTCTCCTCGACCAGACGTACCATCGCGTGACAGCCAAGTTCTTTTTGCGCCGACTATACGCGCGCGTGTTCGGCCGCGTACGCTAGCCGAGTACCGACGAGGGCAGGGCGGCGCTCACCTGGAGGGGGCAGGTCCATTTTCCGAACCTCGAGCCTGTGAGGTGATCAGGGATTGCCTAGGGAAAGTGGCCCGGTGCCCTTTCTGCTGCCTGCGACCTTTCGGTCTCACGAGCTTTGGGAAGGCTTCCCCGCCTGCTCTGTACGAGCAGGCGGGGAGAAGAGCCGTTTACTGGAAGTTGATGGTCAGGTTGATGCCGAAGGGGTAGTCGTCGGGGTCGGGGCAGTCGTCGATGTCGTCGCAGATGTTGCTCGTTAGAGTAACGTCCGTGTCGTCGACGAGGTTGAGAGGTGTTGCGGCGTCGATGATGTTCTTCTCGATGTCTACGATGCCATCGTTGATCTCAATCCCAGCGTTGGTGGCGCGAACGTAGTTCTGATCGATCTCTGCCGCCGCGCCGGTCGTCCGGCCGCGCACGATAAAGCCATCGTCGGCGGAATCACAGTAGTTGTCTTGGATATCCATCCCGACAGCCGCTGTCAGAAAGCCACCCGCGTTCACGCACGATAGTCCCATATTGGAGAATACGCTGTCTTTTACGGATCCTCCCCCAGAGACCCCGATGTCGGCGTCCTGGACGACGATGTTGAAGATGTCTGCGTTGTAGAAGCTCAAGAAGCCGTCGTAGGTACCAACGCCGGTGGTCCAATCGCCCGTATTGCTGACGATAAGGCAGTTCTTGAGAGTGACGTTCGAGGCGCTGATCTTGATCGCGGTCGCGCAGTCGGAGCTGTTGCTACACCGAATCTCTTTGCCGCCGCAGTTGAGCGTAACCCCACTGCCGGTAACTTCGATGCACGGAGCGGAGCCGGTTGTCGACTCGTAGTTGTCGCTCAGCGTCTCGCTTACGGGGACCGTCTTCGTCGTGTCGCAGTTAGTCAAGGCGAGGGAGGGGGTGGCAGCAAGTACGAAGAGTAGGCAGGTCCCAGCTGCGAGAATCGCGGAGGTTCTTGTGGTCATCATCACTAAGTCCTTTCTTTGATTCCGTGTCGTGGACGTTCAGCCTTTCGTGTCGCTTCGTTGCGATTGGGGGCCGAGGCGGCGCGCGGCTCCGCCGCATCGTTATTCGAGCGAACCGGCGTATCGTTTGTCGCCGCGTGTGACGGTCGCAGTGGGCCTCTGCGGTCTGCCGCAGCGAATGCGCTGCGGTCGCAGCGAGCGGTCGCCCAACCTTGCTTGTCCTTCGTTCGGCCCTTGCGCATTCCGCCATCGTGGGGTGAGAGATGCCGACGTAGATCGGTTAATTGCCTTATCGAGCGCACTAATAATGTGGCTTGTTTGGGCTCACCTTATTGCTGTCTAGTTGCCTAACGATCGCACGGTCGAGGGCGTGCTACGGACTCAGGCTCCGTTGACGGCGATGCCGCCAGCGCGCCGGACGCAGCACAAGTGATCGTCGTAGCCGGGGTGCCCGACGGCAGCCTCAACCCGAAAGTCAAAGAGAAAGGGTGCGATGATGACGACGATGGATTCGTGCGTAAGCTGATCGCCAACTCGTCGACGCCAGATTTCAACGACGCGCTCAGCTCCGTGCTCGGCGCCTGCGATAAGGCCGTATACGGTCTGATCAGCCGCGACGGTCGGCGCGGCTACCTGTGCACGCTGCCGCCATCAGCCAGCTCATCGACGCCGCTGGGCCGGACTGGGAGCTGAGCTCCGGAAAGCGAACGTCCACACGTGCCGCCCGCATGACTCGACGTCGCCGTCGATGTGAAGCATCGTCCCCGTCTCGTTGTCGCCCAGGCGCTCGACCGCGATGGAGTCGCATCCGAGCAGACCCACCGAATTCTTCGCGCTGGGGATGGTTGCGGTGAGCTGCCACTCACCGGTCGGTGGGTCCATCGCGAATGCGTAGATGACGTCGTCTACTTGCGTGAAGCGTGTGCGACCCTCGCCGGCTGTGTGCCAAGGCTGGGCGGGATAGATCGCCTCCCCGTTGGTTTCGAGCCAAGCACCCATCTCCAGCAGGGGGGCGCGCTGCACCTCGGGGATGCGGCCACTTGCCTCCGGCCCTAGGTTGATCAGGAGGCCGCCGTTCTTCGCGACGATATCGACAAAGAACTCGATCAGCTCTCGGGCGTGAGGTATTCGTCGAGTGGGATCTGAGCGTTGTGGGCGAAGGAGGAAGCGAGCCCTCGCGTCGATTCGAAGTAGTCTTCGGCGATGTTCGGCTCATCGCGGTACTCGACGGTGCGGTAGTCCCCACGCCACCTCGACCCGCGGCCGACGCGATCGTTGATCGCGACTTCCTTGCGCCCCTCCGCCTGATTGTAGAAATAGGCGGCGTGCTCGTAAGAGAACCACTTCTCCGCCGGTAGGTCCCAATCTCCGTCCCACCACAGGAGGTCCGGGTCATAGTCGTCGATCAACTCCCGCATTTGCGGCGCGATATGCTGGGTGAAGAAGTCGTCGATCGGCAAGTATCCTTTGTAGGGGGCGGCCTCGCCCGTGTAGGGATTGATCCGCTCCGCCTGTGGCAACTCGAGCGGGCCGAGGATCAGAGCGCCATCGTCTCCGTCGTAGTCCGGGTGGTACCACTCCAGGAAGGAGTAGTAGAGGCCGAGCTTCACATCTCCTTGCTTGCGGATCGCGGCAGCGAACTCGTCGACGAGGTCCCGCTTCGGGCCGAATTTCACCGTGTTGCGATCGGTGGTCTTCGTATTCCACAGAGCGATACCGTCGTGGTGCTTCGTCACCAGCACGGTGTACTTCGCGCCGGACTGCCGGATCAGGTCCGCCCACTCGTCGGCGTCGAACTCGTCGGCCGTCCACATGTCCAGAAAGTCGTCGTAGGCGACGTCCGCTCCGAAGGTTTGGAGGTGGTACTCCGTGAGCGGCGCTCCGAGAGAGTCGGTGAACGGGCCGAGATTGAGCTGGAAGAACCAATACCACTCGGCCAGGCCGAGACCGGTGGGTAGATTGGGGATGGCGTACGCCGGTACCGAGTAGGCACCCCAGTGAATGAAGATGCCGAGCTTGGCACGGCGGAACCAATCCGGCAGACGGTGCGTCTCCAGCGACTCCACCGTCGCCACGTAGCTTCCTTGCCCGATGCTCAACGGGTCGGCCGAACCGGAGTCATCATCGCCGCAGCCGGCCAAAGAGACCGCGAGCGCGGCGGCGCATAGGAGCGAAGTCATCGCGCGCGACGACTTCGCCGACCGCATCGGCGCCGGATTCACGAGTCCGCCCTGCGCGAGCTTCTTGACCGTGGCTGTCGCCGCGTCGTGCTTGGCGAACCGGCTGCGATGTGCGTACGCCAAGACGTTGGTATCGACTGCGGCCATCTGTCTTCCATCAGGTCGTGCAACGAGCTCCGGTCCTGGATGTCGATGCCTGCTTGTGGCCCGCTCTCGCGGACGTGTAGGTCGAGCTCGCATGTCGATCCTCGCTCCCGAGACTTGCTGAGGAACTGACGCAGGGCGGCCTTGACGACCGAAGTCAATGTCGTGCCGTGGGTATCGGCGTGACGCTTCGCCGCCTTGGCGACTCGGTCGTCCAGGTAGAGCGTGGTCTTCATGACGGACATGTGTAGTTGGTTTGCCAGAAATCTGTCGATACGTGACTCGACTGCTAACCCGCGTCCTTCGCCATCGCGCGCGCCAGGGCCGGTCGAGCGTTGCAGCGTTCGAGATACGCGTCGACCGCGGCGCCGGCGGGGAGCATCGTGCGTTCGAAATGCCCCATGC
>JANQHZ010000747.1 GCA_028282445.1 Candidatus Binatia bacterium
GACCTGAGCGCGACCGTCGTCTTCGCCGACGGCTCTACCGAGATCGAGCCGCACGTCGCGGCGACCGATCCCGCCATCGACTGCTTCTACGTCTACCCGACCTGGAGCCTCGACGCGTCGGGGAATTCCGATCTGATCGCGCAAGAGTCCGAGGAAGGTTTCGTCGTCAAGAACCAGGCGGCGCGTCTCAATCGCGTTTGCCGCGTATTCGCACCGATCTACCGGCAAGTAACCGTCGCCGGCCTCTTCCAGGAAGAGCTCGAGGCCGACCGCGCGCTCGCCCAGCGCGACGTCGTCGAGGCCTTCCGCCACTACATCGCCAACGACAATCAGGGGCGAGGGTTCGTCTTGGTGGGACACTCACAGGGAGCCGGACGGCTGCGGGCGCTGATCCAAAGCGAGATCGAGCCGACGCCCTACCTGAGCGACCGGATGGTATCGGCAATTCTGCTCGGCAGCACCGTCACCGTCCCCGAGGATCGGGACACGGGCGGCTCGTTCGAGCTGTTCCCCCCGTGCCGCGAGCCCGGACAGATCGGCTGCATCGTTTCCTACGTGAGTTATCGCTCGACCGCCCCCGCACAGCCCGGCGACCTCTTCGGAAGAGCCGAGGAAGGATTCGAAGCAATTTGCACCAACCCGGTCGACCTGACCGATGAGCCGCGATTTTCCAAGCCCTATTTCCCAACCAACCCGGAGGGGCTGATTCTGACCGGCGGGCCGCCGCTCGGGCCTTTTTCAGACAGCAGCCGTATCGCCGAGATCACCACTCCCTTCTATACGATGCCGGACTTCACGCTCCTGCGCTGCGCGAAGACGCCGGGTTATGGTTTCCTCGAGGTCACGATTGTCGCCGACCCGGACGACCCTCGTGCCGACGACCTCGGCGGAACGCTCGAGGGCATACTCCCGGGCTGGGGACTTCACATCATCGACGCCAACGTCGCCATGGGCGATCTGGTCGACCTGGTCGAACGCCAGGCCGAAACCTGGACGCGCTGAGCCGCGCACGGATCAGATCGCAGCGTACACCGCCTCCAGGATCCGTTCGGTCCGGCCTTTTTCGAAGCGCTGCCCCGGCTTGTTGGTGCTGTATCCAAACGACAACCCGTGCGCGGGGTCGGCGAGCCCGAGGCTGCCGCCATAACCGTAGTGACCGAAAGCAGTTGGGCTCGGCCCCAACGATCGGCGGCCGAGCGGAAGCTGAAAGCCCAAGCCGTAGCGCGAGGGCCGGCCGAGCACGATGTCATGTCCGTCCGATTGGGGAGTCGTCGCTTCAGCGATCGCGCCGGCCGAGATCGACCCGCCGCCGGCAACCGCGGAGTACAGTCGCGCGATTCCGCGGGCATTCCCGTGCGAGTTGGTGGAGGGAATCACGGCTTTCCGCCATTCCGGTCGGTTGACGGTTCCGAGCCCACTCAATCCGGGCGGATTGAAGTACGCACTCCAGATCATCTGGTCGTGCGCTTCGTCTCCCGTCGGCGGAAAGGCGAGCGCCCACTCGTCCCGAGTGGTTAGTTGACGCTCCGCCATCACCGTTTCCGCCACACGTCGATGGTCGCCCGCAGCAAGGCCGAAGTGGAAGTCCGCCCGCAGCGGCGCACTCAATCGCGTGCGCAGCAACTCGCCGACCGGAGTCCCGGTCGCTCGGCTGAGAATCTCGCCGACCAGAAATCCGAAGGTGTTTACGTGGTACCCGTGCGCAGCCCCGGGTTTCCAATACGGAGACTGATCGACCAGTGCGTCGCACATCGCGCGCCAGTCGTAGAGCACATGCGGATCGAGGCGCCGGCGAATCGCCGGTACGCCGGCGCGATG
>JANQHZ010001049.1 GCA_028282445.1 Candidatus Binatia bacterium
CGTATGTCGCAGATCAGCTCACGCATCAGTCGGCGGCCGACCGGATCCAGTCCCGACATCGGCTCGTCGAAAACGACCAGACGCGGGTGGTGGAGGATCGCTTGAGCGACTCCGACCCGTTGCATCAGTCCCTTCGAGAGTGACCGCACCGAGGCGCGCCGCTTCTCCTCGAGGCCGACGCGTTCGATCACGGCGTCGATGAGACTACTCCGCTCGGCACGAGGGATGCCGTATAGGGCGGCGAAGAGCGCCAGCGTTTCTCGGACCGTGAGGTACTCGTAGAAGTAGGGGTGCTCGGGAAGGAACCCGATGCGTTCTTTCGCGGCTTCGTCGATGGGCGCACCGTCGAACAGAATCCGGCCGGCGGTTGGGCGTAGGAACCCCAGGATCAGCTTGAACGTAGTGGTTTTGCCGGCTCCGTTAGGACCGAGAAGGCCGAAGCATTCGCCCCGTCGCACCTCGAGATTGAGAGCGTCCAGCACTCGTGTCGGACGGTAGGTCCAATCGCTCCGGTAGTCCTTGGTGAGACCGGAGATCTCGAGAATATTGTCGGATCGGCTCATCAGTTCAACAGCTCTCGACCGCTCGTGCCGGCGATGGCGCGTTTTCGCAGTGGGCTGGTGTGGGCCTTGGGGGGCCCTTCCCCGGTACTCGATCGCGCAGAGCCGTCCTGATCGATATAGAATCGGCCACCGAATGGATCGCGCGGGATCTGCCGGAGGAAGCCGGCCGCCACGAGCTGCTCGAGCGATTTCGGGGGCTCGCCGAGCCTGGCACGGTAGTCGTCGATCGCGGCATTCAGCGTGGTGATTGCCGTTGCCGCCGCTGTCTCTTGCAAGTTCCTCTGTAGCACGTCGCGGACCTGCTTCGAGTCCACGTTCTGCTCCAGATCGCGGAGGAAGGCCATCGTGGTTTCCGGACCGGCGACTTCGGTCGTCAGAGTCGACGCGAGTCTGGTGACCGCCGGGTGTACGTCGGGTAGCGAAGCCGCCCGTTGTAGGTGCAGTGCTGCCGTTTCGTAGTCGTCCTTGAAGAAGAAGTAGGTGAAGCCCAGGTAGTACGAGAGCGTCCACGAACGCGGTAGAGCTTGAACACCTTTCTCGAGCATGCGGATACCACCGTCGACATCACCCGCTTCCCACGGCAGGATCAGCCCCGCGAACCGATAGACGTGCTCGGCGCGCGGGTCCAGGTCGGTTACGAGCTCGCAAATGTGCGCCAGCCATCGGTAGGTGCGATCGCTGCGATAGTGCTCACCGAAGTAGCTGATTGCCCGAAACCACAGTACGTCGGCGAGTACGTTGTGGTAGCCGAGTGATAGCGGTCGCAGATACTCCGCTTTCGGTAGATAGATCGGCTCGTCGGCCGTGGTGGTGGGTTGGTTGCGCAGGTCTAGATTCGAACGCAGCTCGGCGCTGGCTGCCGTCAGGAGAGACAGCGCAGCGAAGAATGCAATTGTTCGCGTGGCGGGGGTCATCGTCATCCGGTATTCGAATTATACCCTTTGAATGTGACATGCGAAGTTGATTGTTGATTCGCGGGCGAAGTTGATCGGGAGTCTCTGATTGAGGCGGGCGAAAAAAAAGGGGAGGGCTCGAAAGCCCTCCCCTCAGTGTGCGCGGTGATTCGTTTACGGCTGCATACCGCCCAGCGCGCTGTCGTAGGCGAAGCCCCGTCCCGAACCGCTGGCCGAGCTCGAGGTCCCCGTGAACTGCGGCTCGTCTCCACCGATGGCCACCATCTCAGTGCGAACCGTTTCCGATCCAACGAAGCCGGGAAGATCGCTGCAACCGCCATCCCGGTCGTCTTCGGTGCAGGGGATGTAGAAGAGGCGGGTCGCGAAGTAGGCCTCTTCCGAAGTCGCTGCGTTACGCAGGTCGGAGTTGGCTCGCGCATCGAAACCGCGCTGACGATACTGAGCGAACTGCGGGATCGCGATCGCGGCGAGAATACCGATGATCGCCACCACGACGAGAAGCTCGATCAGC
>JANQHZ010001051.1 GCA_028282445.1 Candidatus Binatia bacterium
GCAGCTCTGGCCGGCAACGGTGAGCTCGGTGACTTTGGCGCCGAGCATGATGGTCGCCAGCCGCGCTTTCATCCGCTTGGCCAGGACGCGCACCAGGTCCTTGTCGACGCCCGGCAACAAGCTGTCGGTCAGCTCGACGAGGGTCACGGCCGTACCGAGCGCCGCGTAGACGGTGGCGAGCTCGAGTCCGATGTATCCGCCGCCGACGACCAGGAGTCGTCCGGGGATGTCGGGGAGCTCGAGGGCCGAGGTCGACGTCATGACCAAGGGCGATTCGGTGTCGAGACCGGGCAGCACCATCGGCCGCGAGCCGGTTGCAACGATGCAATTCTCGAAACGCAGACGGCTGCGAGCTCCTTCGTTGTCGGAAACTTCGATCAGGTTGCGTTCGAGAAAGGCGCCGCGGCCACGGATTCTCTTGACCGCGCGACTCTTGGCGAGTTGTCCGAGGCCTCCGGTCAACTTGGCGACGACGTCGTCCTTCCACTCGCGCAAGCGGTCGAGATCGACCTTCGGCTCGCCGAAGACGATGCCGTGTTCGGCGGCCTGTTTGGCTTCCTCGAGCAAGGCGGCCTGGTGCAGCAACGCTTTCGAAGGAATGCATCCGCGAAAGAGGCAGACTCCCCCCGGTTCCGGCTCGGGGTCGACCAGAGTCACATCGAGCCCGAGATCCGCGGCGCGAAAGGCTGCGGCGTAGCCGCCCGGGCCCGCGCCGAGGATGACCAGAGGCGCCTCGGTGGCTTGTGGGTCGCCGCTCACTGTCCCTCCAGGTCGAGGAGAAAAGGCTCTTCGAGCGCCTCGCAAACCCAGCGAAGAAAGCGCGCGGCATCGGCGCCGTCGATGATGCGATGGTCGTAGGACAGGGAAAGAGGCAGGATCTGTCGCGGTTCGGCTTTATCATCGACCCAGACCGGCCGCACACTGGACCGCGACACGCCCAAGATGGCTACCTGGGGCGGATTGACGATGGGCGAAAAGCCGACGCCGCCGACTCCACCCAGGTTGGTGATGGTAAACGTGGCTCCCTGCATCATGTCGGGCTTGATGTTGCGACTGCGTGCGGCTTCGGAGACTTCGTTGAGAGCCTTGGCGAGGGCGACGATGTTCTTTTCGTCAGCGTCGCGAATGACCGGCACCAGCAAGCCTCGCTCGGTGTCGACCGCGACACCGATGTGGACGTACTTCTTGTGAATGATGCGGTTGGAGGCCATGTCGACACTGGCATTGAACACCGGAAAGCGGCGCAGCGCGCCCGCCACGACGTGGAGGAGGATCGCGGTCCAGGTTAGATGGCCGCCCGCCTCTTTGACCCGTGCGGAGTATCGCTTGCGCAGGCCCTCGAGCTTGGTGATGTCGGCTTCGTCGTAGTGGGTGACGGTTGGGATCTCGATCCAGGCGCGCGCCATGTTCTCGGCGGTCTTGCGCCGGATCTTGGACATCTCCTCGATTTCGATCTCGCCCCATCGCGAGAAGTCGGGCAGCGGCGCGGGCGGCGGCAACCCCGGCGATGCCGCTGGGGGCGCGGCCTTGGGCGCGGCGCCTGCCTTCTTGAACGCCTCGACATCGGCTTTGGTTACGCGGTCGCTGCCGATGTGGGCCGCGACCCGTTCGAGCTGCACCCCGAGCTCGCGCGCGAGTCGGCGTACCGACGGCGCGGCGGCGATCGGTCCGCGCTGTGCGGGCACGGCGGGAGTCGCCGCCTCGCGACTTTCCAAAGGGGGTGTTTCTGCGCTCTCGCTTCTCTCGGGAGCTTCCGGCTCCGTCGGTGGGCTCGCCGGCTCGGCGACCGGCTGTTCGATGCCGGGCGCATTCGGCTCGCTCGCTTGCGGTAGCGGCTTGGGCTCCTCCGGGGCGTCCGGTGGCGCCGGGGCCTCCGCTGCGGGTGGCGCGGTGGTCTCCGGCGCGGCCTGTTGGAGGGACTCGCCGCCGGCGTCTTCGACGGCGAGCACGGCTTGGCCGATCGAGACTTCGTCGCCGATGTCGACCAGTAGCTCGGCGACCTTGCCGGCGACGGTCGACGGCAGCTCGAACTGCGCCTTATCGGTTTCCAGACTAAGGACCGATTGGTCGGTTTCGATCGAGTCGCCGGCTTTGACGAAGATCTCGACGACCGTGGCGCTTTCGATCCCTTCGCCGAGGTCCGGCACTGTGAGTCTATCAGCCATGGTTGCCATGGTTAGCCATTGGTCATTGCCCCAGAGAGCTCGCCCGCGCGGGGTCGATCTCGAATTTTGCGATCGCTTCTTCGACGACCTTAGCATCGATCTCCCCTTGCTGCAGGAGCATTGCCAGGGCCGCGACCGCGATGTGTCTCGCATCGACTTCGAAAAAGTCGCGCAGGGCGGCGCGCCCGTCGCTGCGCCCGAAGCCGTCGGTGCCGAGCGTGGTGATCGGCACCGGCGAAGACCGAGCCACCGCCT
>JANQHZ010000852.1 GCA_028282445.1 Candidatus Binatia bacterium
CTAGACGGCCCCGAGCTGTCTCAGCTCGCCGATCTCTTCATCCTCCAAATCCAATAGGTCGCGCAAGATGTCGGCGGTGTCGGCGCCGAGCCTCGATGCGGGGCCGTACACCGGCTGAAATCCGTCGAGCTTGAGAGGAGAGCCTACCTGACGGATTCGGCCGAACCTCTCGTGCTCGTACTCGATGACCATGTTTCGGTGCAGTACTTGCTCGTCGCGGAGTGCCTCCGCGATCGAGCTAACCGCCGCAGCCGGAACCTGACCGCGCAGTCGGGCGATCCAGTGAGCTGTATCGCCGGTCAGGAATCGCTCCTTCAGGATCGGGATGAGCGTGTCGCGGTTGTCGAGGCGCGCGGCGATCGTTGTGAATCGAGGGTCGTCGATCAGTTGTCCGAGATCGATCAGTTCGGCCAAACGCTGCCAGAACTTCTCTTTCATGCACATGACGACGATGTAGCCGTCCGCGGTCGCGAAGATCTGCGATGGCACCAAGGAGGGGTGGGCGGAATCGGCGAGCCGCCGGGGTTCGGTGCCGCGGGTCAGGTTCCAACTCGCCAGATAGTTGAGCATCGAGATGGCGGTATCGAGCAGGCTGACGTCGACATCGCCGCCGACACCACTGTCGCGTGCGCGCAGCAGTCCGATCACCAGGCCGAGCGCCGACATCGTGCCGCCCGAAAAATCGACGATCGAGATGCCCGACTTGGTGGGCGGCGTGTCGGGTGCGCCGGTCAGTCCCATGAATCCGGCCATGCTCTGCAGGAGGTAATCGTAGGCCGGTTCCGCGTGGCGAGGTCCGTCGCGGCCGTATCCGGTCAGAGTGCAGCATACGATGCGCGGATTGGCCGACTTCAGGCTCGCGTAGTCGAGCCCGAGTTTGGCCGGCAGGTCGCCGCGCGGGTTTGCGTAGACCGCGTCGAAGTGAGCGGCGAGGCGGTGGAGTAGGGCGCGTCCCTGCGGGATGCGCAAGTTGAGCGTCAGCGAGCGAGCATTGCGATTGAGCGCTTGGAAATAGAGGCTGTCGCCGGCTTCGGCGAAAGGCGGCACGTTGCGGGCTTCGTCGCCGCCCGTCGCGGGATCCTCTACCTTGACGATCTCGGCGCCGAGGTCGCCGAGAAGCGTCATCGCGTAGGGCCCGGCGCCCAGTTGAGTGAACGCCAGGATCTTCGTCCCGGCGAGCGGCAGCCCTCGGTCGCTCGCGTTCACTCGCCTGCCAGCCCGGCGAGCAGATTCGCCGCATTCTCCAGCCGCTCCAGGCTGGATACGCGATCGTACAGGGTTGCCGCCGCGTCTTCGGAAACCGTGCGTCGCGCGTTGAGATGGAACTTCTCCTCGACTTCCCGGTCGGTGAGCGGACGCTCGGCACTGCCGCGATGTACCGGCTCGTGGTGTTGGAGGACGGTCCCGTCACGCAAGACGACCTCGATACGCGCCGGAAAGCGCGCTGGGTAATCGCTGTCCGGGTCGGGAGTCGAGTCGACGCGCGCCGCGAGCTCCAGGATGGTGTCGTCGTGGATGGATGCTTCGTCGAAGTCGTCGATGCCGACATGACCGCGCGCGAACATACACGCGACGGTGTAGGGAAGGCTGAACTTAGCATCGTAGTCGGTTTGCGGTCTGCGCTTGCTCTCTGCGGGCTCGCAGACGATCGGCATCTCGCGCGCGGCGATCTTACACTGGACGCGCTCGATCGATGCGGGCTCGATGCGGTGCCGCCGCTTCAACTCTGCGGCGGCGTCGAGGAAGGCGTGGTTGAAATGACAGCAAGGGTAGGGCTTCAACGCCGTGTCGAGCAGATGCCACGTGCTCCCGAGCCCTTTCCGCAAGACATCGAGATCGCATTCCTCGGTGAGATGAGAGCGGTAGAGGCCGAAGCGGCCGTCGAGAGCGCCGCGCGGGCCGGTGAAACCCGCACGGGCCAACGAAGCCGCGGTCAGGCCGGCGTGCGCTGCCCAGCCGCCGTGAATGCGCTTGGCCCAGGTCCCGTCGGTGAGGAACTCGAGAGATCCCGCGGCTTGGCTGGCGGCGAGGCCGAGAGCGTCGACATGGCGCGCGGCATCGTGTCCGGCGATCGCGCCTGCAACCAGCGCGGTCGCGTATGTCCCGCAAATCCCGGTGGGGTGAAAACCGCGGTCGTGAAAGCCTCCGCGCGCGACCAGGCCGATGCGGATGTTCGCTTCCATGCCGAGCGCGAGTGCCGTGATCAGGTGCGGGCCGTCGCAGCCGTGCAGAGAAGCGGCGGCAAGGGCCGCCGGTACGACGCTGGTACTGACGTGAACGACCGATTCCGTATGGGTATCGTCGAAGTCGATACCATGGGCGAAGGTTCCGTTGGCCAACGCCGCCCACGCCGGCGGCAGCGTCGATCGGCGCCCGATGACCGGAGCGTTGCCGTTCCCAGCCAACTCCTCGATGGCCTGCATGGCCTTGTCGGCGAAGGGCATCGAAGCAGATGCCAATGCGACCCCGAGGGTATCGAGGAGATGGCGTTTGACCGTGGCCACGACTCGGTCGGGCAGGTCGGTGGGCTGCAGCGACGAGGCGAACTCAGCGAGAATTTCGGAGCTTGTCTTCATTCGTGGTGGATAGACCTGCAAGGCGGCGGTTACCGCCGACGGCGCGGCGCCGGAGTTTCCTTTTCTTCCGCGCCGGCGTCCGGGCTCGCGGCCACGGATGTCTCGCCGCGGCCGATCGGACGCCAGTATCGGGTCGGGCCGGAGAATGCCGAGAACGGGAGAATTTGCCGGCCGTGGCTCAGGGTTGACGAAACCACCGACTCCTCGTCTTCGATCACGCCGACTTGGTACGGTTCGCCGTCAGCATAATAGCCGACCACGTCGCCGGCGGCGCCCGTTGCAACCTCCATTAGGTGGGGCGAGGCCGGTATGTCCGCGCTTCGTGTGTAGGTGAAGTTCGCTCCGTCTTCGCGGAGCAGCCGCCACACCAAAGCGCTGTTGCTCTCGTACTTGCTGCTCGGCTCGAGCAATTGTGCCAAGGCCTCCGGGTCGGAAGCATTCTCGAATACGAAGGGTGGGTGGGGCGGGCCGCGAACCAGCCAACCGCCGTCCGGCGTGGGCGTGAGTGTCAGGCGGACGGTCTGCTGGCGTTTCTTTCTCACGACCTTGCCGGGGGTCACCTCGGCGCTGACGTTGTACCGTAGGTCGACCTCGACGTCGTCGCCGCTGCGGCGCGGGGTGGTGATCTCGTAGGCCTTGATCAGGATGAGTCGGTCCCATGCGGGCTCGACGGGCCATTCGACCAATGGCGCGATCTTGCGCCACTCGACCGGGCTCAGTCGAGCGCCGGCACCGTCCAGCCTCGCGACCTCGCGCACGACGGTCAGGGGGTCGAGTCCGAATGCGGTCCCCTGGGCCGTCGCGAGGGCTGCGGCCAGAGTGGCAATGACGACTCGTTGGTATGGACGGATCATGAAGAGGACATCTTGGGCATCGCGGGGCGGCGAGGCAACTCGACCGCGCCGAGTTAGAGCTCGCGCCGGGGTGCGGCGCTCTCGAACGTCTTGCCGGCGCCGTCCGGACGCGCCATCGTTGCGCGATGGCTACCGGCCTGGATCGCTCACGCATGGAGGAAGTGGCAGTCGCGGCGCGAGCCGAGCCAGGCTCGCGCGGCGACCGTCTCGATAGGGGCTTCACCCGCGTGTATTCTTCGGCGCCGAGCCGAGAGCTCTGGGACGGCAAACCGGCGGCGCGCAGCAGTAGCGTTGCGGGGGGCTTGGGACATGCGCGCTAGAGGGCGTGGATCGCGCAGACGGGGGACCGGCGGGCAGCGCCACCCGTCGGGCTCGGGATACAATCGCAAGGATTCGTACTACCGTCGCGCCAAGCAGGAGGGGTATCGTTCGCGGGCGGCCTACAAGCTGCTGGAAGTTGCCGAACGCTACAAGCTCATCCGGCGCGGCTGCCGTGTTCTTGACCTCGGGTGCTGGCCGGGAGGGTGGTTGCAGGTGGCGGCGCAACTAGCAGGCCCGGACGGCACGGTGGTTGGCATCGACCTTCGCGAAGCGGAGCCGATCGCCGGGACGACGATCTTGCAGGGAGACGTTACCGACGACGAAGTCGTTGCGAAGCTGCGAGATGCCGTCCGCGGAGGGGTGTACGACGTCGTTCTTTCCGACCTCTCGCCAAAGCTGAGCGGCGTGAGGTTTACCGACGAAGCGCGGGCCGGCGAGCTCAATCAGATCGCGCTCTCGGTCGCCGAGGCGGTGCTCGAGCCGGGCGGCGCCTTACTGATGAAAACCTTCATGAGCGGAGAGACCGAGGATTTGCTGCGCCGTGCGCGCGAGCTCTTCGCCTCGGTTCGACTCACCGCCGTCGACGCCAGCCGCAAGGGCTCCGCAGAACATTACCTGATCGCGCGCGATCGCCGGCCGGCGACGTAAGTATTAACCGAGCAATTTTGCGCTAGTTGATAACTATCTCCCGCTCCGGTATCATCCTCGGGTGACGGCGGTCGCGTTGGATGTCCCGACTCGCGGTCGTGTGGGCCCTCGGGGGGAGGTCGAGTCACTCTCCGGGGCAGTGGATCGGGGCTCCCTGGGCCATCTGCTGCCGCTCCCGAAACCGTCAAAAGATTGACGTTTGCATGGTGGGTGATGCGGTAGGTCGCATGCTGGTTAGCGGGTTTTTCCGTATTTGCCGCCATCTGATGTAGCACCGGCCAATTCCTTCGACATTTTCGTGCCAGCGGAAGGGTATTTCTGTGCCGGGGCATGCTGTTGTGAGCAACAAATCATGTGGCCAGTCCCACGAAAGTGTTAATCGGCGAGTTGGCCTGGATTTCGCTTTGTAGGCATCCGGTAGCGGAAAACCCGGATAGGCCGGGTTCAAACCGGAGGATGAGTGGAGACCGTGTCAACCCAAAATCCAGATGGAAAATAGCATGCGACATGATATGCGACAGAGGGATGCGATGAGAGGTGGGTGCTGAGATGGCGGGGCTGGTAGACAACGTGAAGCGCCTCTTCACCGTCTCGCTGGGGGAGCTAAATCCCTTCCGCAGCGAAGAAAATTACATCAGCGTCGACATCGGATCGAGCACGATCAAGGTGATCGAAGCGCGCACCGGGACTCACGGGCTCGAGGTGCTCAACTTCGGCACTGCACCGACCCCTTCCTCGGCCATCCACAGTAACATGGTGACCGAGCCCGACCTGGTGGCCGACGCGCTGCGCGAGCTGCTCGAACACAAGGGGATTCGCGCCCGCAAGGCAGTCACAGCGGTGCCCGGCCCCGCGGTCATGATCAAGCGAGTCTCGCTGCCGAACCAGAGTCCGCAGGAGACCGAGCAGGCGGTGATGCGGGAAGCGCGCAACTTCATCCCGGAAGAGCTCGACAACGTGAACCTCGACTACCAGGTCACCAGCACCGAGATGGAAGCGGAAGAGCTCGAGGTCCTGATGGCGGCGGCCAAGAAGGACATCGTCAACAGCTACGCGGACACTCTTCGCCTGGCCGGGCTGACGCCGGTGGTCATCGACGTCGACTACTTCGCGCTCGACAACATGTACGAGCTCAACTACGACCCGCTCGACAATCAGGTCGCGGCGCTGGTCAACATTGGCTCGCGCTATTCGTCGATCAACATTCTCAAAGAAGGGCGCTCGACGTTCACCGGCGATGTGCCGGTCGGCGGGCGCGACATCACCGAAGCGCTCGTCCGAGACCTCGGTATTCCCGCCGACGAAGCGGAGCGCATCAAGCTCGGCGTTGCCGCCGGCGATCTCGACGAGGAGCAGGTCAGTATGGCCCTGCTGCCGGCGGTCGATGCATTGATCGAGGAGGTGCACTACGCGCTCTCCTTCTTTTGGACCGCGGCTACGGATGAGCGCATCGACGTCTTGTACCTGAGCGGCGGCGGTGCGCAGACGCCCGAGCTCGCGAATCGGCTAGCCGAACGCGCCGAAGCGCCGGTGGAAGTGAGCGATCCGTTCGGACGCATTTTGATCGACGACGAAGTCGATGTCGCGGTACTTCGGCGCCGGGCGTCGGAGTTTGCCATCGCGATGGGACTCGCGGTGAGAAGGCCGGTGGACAAATGATTCGCATCAACTTGTTGCCGCTTCGCGATGCGGAGCGGGCCCTCGGTCGGCGCAATCAGATGTCTCTGGTCGCCCTGGGCGCGACCATCT
>JANQHZ010000864.1 GCA_028282445.1 Candidatus Binatia bacterium
GAAGCAGTCGCGCATCAGCTTCTGCTCGTTGTCCTCCGGGTTTACGTATCCGTCAAAGCTCATGCGGGTATTACCCGAAACCACACTCAGCAGCTCGCCGACCTCGCCCGGCCGGCACTCCTCGAGTCGAGCGAGGCGGTTGCGCAGCGGTCGCTGCAGGTCTCGGTCGAAGCGCACCAGCCGCAGGTCGCGGTGACTGCCCGGCGAAGGGCGCCCGATCGACCCGACCCTGCCACGACGATTCATGAGACTGACATTTGCCTCGGTCTGGCCATAGGTCTCGATCACCCGATCGATGCCGAATCGCTCGACGAACTCGCGCCAGATATCCGGCCGTAAGCCGGGGCCGGTCGCAACGCGGAGGCGGTGCGCCCGATCGAGGCTCGTCGCCGGCTGGTTGAGTAGGTAGCGACAGAGCTCTCCGACGTACATGAAATGGGTCGCCCCTGCACGCCGCACGTCGGAGAGGAAGTGGCTGGCAGAGAATTTGCGCCGGCTGGCGAACGCCGTCCCACTGTGAAGCGCCGGGGCGAACCCCACGAAGTTCGAATAGCCGTGATAGAGCGGCGTCGGCGCATACGAGCAATCGCCCTCTTCGAGCCCGAGCATGGCGCTCAGCGAGTATCCGCCGATGGTGAAGCGCGCGTGTCGGACGATCGCCGCCTTTGGGTAGCCCGTCGTGCCGGACGTGTACACGTAGAGGAACACATCGCCCAGCCCGATGTCGGGAATGTCCGGTTCCGACGTCGACGCCCCTGCGAGTCGCTCGCGCAGGTTGCGGACGCCGTCGCCGTCGCCGTAGACGATGCGATTCGGCTCCTGCGGAAGCGAGCGCAAAGCCTCCGAGCACACCTCATCGGCAAGCACGACGCTCGCCCGTCCCGCGGCGAGCACGTGTGACAACGATGCGCCGCGAATCGATGTATTGACCAGCGCCCCAATCGCTCCGAGCTTGGCGATCGCTCCCTGCGCCATCAGGAAGTCGGGCGAGTTCTCCATCACAATCGCCACCGGATCGCCTCGCCCTACGCCCGCCTCGCGCAGCAGGTGAACGTAGCGATTGACACCGAGGTTGTATTCGGCAAACGACACCGCGCCGTCCTCGAACCGAAGGAAGGTCTTGTCCGGCAGGCGTTCCGCCTGCTCGCGGATCACGAATCCCGCCGACCGCATATCGGCCCCCGCCCGCGTCACCGCCGCCACGACACGGCGGTACTCCCGCATCTCGCGCAGGTCTTCGAGATAGGTCAGGAGTCGAGACAAACGGTCCATCGTTGCGTCCCGCCGCGATCGCCCCCGCATTCGAGCGAGCGACGGCTGCGAACAGGCAGCTCAGCTCGCCTTGAGGATCGCCCCCAGCGCTGCGCCGGCGTCGCGCACGGCCTCGACCCCCTCGGGCAGCGCGCCTGCCATGGAGATAAAGCCGTGGATCATGCCGTCGTAACGCCGCATCTGCACGGCGACACCGGCCTCCTGCAGACGGCGCGCGTAGGCTTCCCCCTCGTCGCGCAACGGGTCGAACTCCGCGGTAATCACCAACGCCGGCGGCAACCCCTCGAGTGAATCCGCCGCCAACGGCGATTGGTAGGGGCTGCGTGCGCGTGTGCGATCGCCGACGTAGTTGGCCCAAAACCATTCCATCGCAGCGCGCGTCAGAAAATACCCTTCAGCATTCTCCGCCATCGAGCCGGTCGCACAACTCGAGTCGGTCACCGGGTAGATCAGGAGTTGAGCCGACACACTCGGACCGCCGCGGTCGCGCGCCATCATCGAGACGACCGCCGCGAGATTGCCGCCGGCGCTGTCTGCAGCCAGTCCGATGCGGTCCGCGCTGGCGCCGATCGTCGCCGCGTTTCCGCTTACCCAACTCAAAGCGGCATAACAGTCTTCCGGCGCCGCCGGGTAGGGATTCTCCGGGGCCAGTCTATAGTCGACCGAAACCACCACACATTCCGCCGCCAACGCCAGTCGACGGCAGGTGTTGTCGTGTGTATCGAGGCCGCCGATCACCCAACCTCCACCGTGGAAGTACACGATCACCGGCAGATCGCCGTCTTCGCGCGGGCGATATACCCGCACGCGGACGTCTCCCTGCGAGCTCGGAACGGAGCGATCGTGAACCGAAGCCATTTCCACCGGCTCGCCGTCGAGTAGCGCCATCCCCGCGAACGCCTCACGCGCTTCGGCCGCGGACATGTCTTCCAGGCGCACATCGCCACCGGCGGCGATGTCGTCGAGCAGTGATTGAACGCTGGGAGCGAGTGCCATTCGCTATCTCCGTATCGATCTTTCGGTAACGGCGCGCCCGACTCAACCAAACGACACCGGCAGGCAATCCGGCGATCGGAAGGCCAGGCCGACGATCCGACTGGATCGATCTGGATCGGGTCTCAAATTCGTCAAGCGGTCCAAAATCGCGTTGATCGCGGTTCGCGTCTCTAGGCGCGCCAGGTGCGAGCCGGCACAAAAGTGTCGTCCAAAACCGAAACCAAGGTGATCGTCGTTGTCGCGCTCGATGTCGTATCGGTCCGGATCATCGAACTTTCGGGGGTCGCGATTCGCCGCGCCGAGCATCGCCGACACGATCGAGCCGGACGGGATCTCTACACCGTGCAGCTCGGTATCGACCGTCGTCTCGCGCGAGACGAGCTGCACCGGCGACTCCCAGCGCAGGACTTCCTGAATCACTTTCTCGAGCACGTCGCGATCGTTTCGCACCCGTTCCATCAGGTCGGGGTGCTGGAGCAGCACCCACAGAACCGTGCCGGTCAGTCGGTACGTCGTATCGGCGCCTGCGGGCAGCAGCAGGCGTAGAAAGCTCAACACCTCCTCGTCGCTCAAGCGGTGTCCGTCGACCTCGGACAGCAAGAGCTTCGAGAGCAAATCGTCGGTGGGCGCCGAGCGCCTTTCGGCGATCAGCGGCTCGAGGAATCCCACCAGTTCCTGCGAGGCTGCAACACCACGCTCGGGATCGTCCGCGATCGAGATCAGGTCGAGCGCCATACGGTGAAAGGCGGCGTGATCGTCAATCGGCACACCGATGATGTGGGCA
>JANQHZ010000876.1 GCA_028282445.1 Candidatus Binatia bacterium
TTTTTCCTCGAGAGGGTAGCCGCGATGCCGACACTGATGAAGCCTACGAGCGCCAAGCCAAAGCAGGACCGTCACCCGCTCGCCGGGACGACGATGACCGGGGCCGATACGATCGTGCAGGTACTGGCGGACGAAGGCGTCGACACTCTCTTCGGCTATAGCGGCGGCGCGATTCTTCCGACGTACGACGCCGTATTTCGCTACAACGAGAGTCATTCGCCCGAAGAAGAGATCCGACTTGTGGTTCCCGCGACGGAGCAGGGGGCCGGCTTCATGGCGGCGGGTTATGCGCGCTCGAGCGGTCGCGTCGGAGTCTTCCTGGTGACGTCCGGTCCCGGAGCGACCAACGCGGTGACCCCGATTCGCGACTGTCAGGCCGACTCCGTTCCGGTCGTGTTGATCTGTGGCCAGGTGCCGCGCGCGGCAATGGGTACCGACGCGTTTCAAGAGGCTCCGATCTTCAACATCATGTCGTCGTGCGCCAAGCACGTCTTCCTGCTCACCGACGAGACCAAGGTGGAGGAGACCATGCGCAGCGCGTTCGACATCGCGCGTAGCGGCCGGCCGGGGCCGGTCGTCATCGACGTTCCGAAGGACGTTCAGAACTCCGAGTCTCTGTTCAAGGGGGAGGGGTTGCTGCCGTTGCCCGGGTATCGGGAGCGTGTCTTGGAAGTCGGCCGCTCGCGCCTGAGCAAGACCGATCTGGAAGAGTTCTACGATCTACTCTCGTCGAGCAAGCGACCGCTGATCTACGCCGGTGGCGGTGTCGTCAACTCCGACGCGGCTCCAGCTCTGGCGCGTTTCGCCAAGCGCTTTCAAATCCCGGTCGTCACCACGCTGATGGGGATCGGGGCTTTTGATACGACGCACGAGCTGTCGCTCCACATGCTCGGCATGCACGGCACCGCCTATGCGAACTACGCCGTCGAGGACTGCGACTTCCTGTTTGCCGTTGGTTCGCGCTTCGACGATCGGGTTGCCGGTAAGGTCAAGGAGTTCGCTCCCCACGCGCGCATCGCTCATCTGGATGTCGACGCGTCCGAAATCGGCAAGGTCAAGAACGTCGACTGGTCGCATATCGCGGACGCCAAACGCGGGCTGACTCAGCTCGTGAAGGGCGGCGAGAAAGTCAAGACCGACTTCTCGGCATGGCTCACCCGCGTCGGCGGACTCAAGAAGAAGCACGCGCTGAACTACAACCGCGAATCGGATGCGGTGCAGGCGGAATACGTTCTCTCGACGCTCAACGAGATCGCCGAGGGAGATGCCTACGTCACCACAGGCGTCGGCCAGCACCAGATGTGGGCGGCGCAGTACCTCGACTTCAAGAAACCGCGCCAGTTCATGACATCCGGCAGCATGGGGACGATGGGCTTCGGTCTGCCGGCCGCGATTGGCGCTCAGTTGGCGAATCCCGGGGCGCTGGTGATCGATGTCGACGGCGACGGTAGTATCCGGATGAACCTGGGCGAGCTGGAAACCGTCACCACCTACGACGTGCCGGTCAAGGTTCTGCTGCTCAACAACATGGGCGACGGGATGGTTCGCCAGTGGCAGGATCTGTTCTACTCCAATCGCTACTCGGGT
>JANQHZ010000932.1 GCA_028282445.1 Candidatus Binatia bacterium
TTTTCCACGAGTTGAGGTGGTGCGCCTTTCGTGAGCGGAATCGCGTATGTTCGCTTTGCCCCGTTGGCAGCTGTCAGTGGGTTTATCGACGGCGGTATTCGTTCTCGCCGCCTGTAGCCCGCGCTTTGGGCCCGAAGAGGCTTCGCGCATCTACCTCAACGGCGATATCGTCACCGTGGACGCGGCCGACACCGTGGCCGAGGCGCTGGCGCTGCGAGGCGACGAGATCCTGGCGGTGGGTAGTCGGGAGGAAGTGCTCGCCTACCGCGTCGACCGCACCGAGATCGTCGATCTGGCGGGGAAGGCGGTGACGCCCGGCTTCATCGACGCACACGGCCACATGATCGGGTACGCGGCGATGTCGAAGCTGGTCGACCTGGCGCCGCCGCCTTTTGGTGTCGTCGAGTCGATCCCGCAACTGCAGGCGGTGTTGCGCCGACACATCGAGGAGGCCGGCGTCGCCGAGGGCACTATGGTGGCGGGCGCCGGGTACGACGATGCGATCCTGATCGAGCGGCGTCACCCCACCCGGGCCGAGCTCGACGCCGTTTCGACTCGTCATCCGATTTACGTGATGCACGTGTCCGGACATCTCGGGGTGGCCAACTCGGCGGCGCTGGCGGAGTTCGGCATCGATGCCGGTACGCCCGACCCACCGGGGGGGCATATCGATCGCGACCCGGACACCGGTGAAGCCACCGGGCGCCTCGAAGAGAACGCCCACATCGTCAACATGATGAGCGCTGTGCCGAAGCCGCGCGCGCCGTGGGCGGCCCTCCGTTTATTCACCGACGCCGAAGATGCGTGGTTTCGCTACGGACAGACCACCATTTGCGATGGCCGCACCAACGACACTCTGTGGCCGCTGTTGGCGGCTGTCGAATGGCTCGGTTGGCGCGATGCGGACGTGCTCGTACAACTCGACTACGACACGATGAAGGACGATCTCGCCGAGCTTCACGAGAAGTACGGCGACAATGCGCAGGGAGTCCGAGTCACCGCCGCGAAGCTGACGCTCGACGGATCTCCGCAGGGCAAGACGGCGTGGCTGAGCGAGCCGTACCAGGTGCCGCCGCCGGGCAAAGGCAGCGACTACGCCGGATACCCGATTTACTCCGACGATGAGCTCTACGAGAATCTGGCGTCGGTTCTGCGTATCGGGATGACCTTTCACGCTCATGTCAACGGCGATGCTGCGATCGATCAGCTGATTCGCGTTGTCGAGCGACTCAAGGCGGACGGGCTCTACACCAACGACGTGCGCCCGGTCGCGATTCACGCGCAGACGACCCGCGTCGACCAGCTCGACAAGTTCGTCGAGCACAACATCGTGCCGTCGTTTTACGTTCTGCACACCTACGCGTGGGGCGACTGGCACCGCGAACAGATCCTCGGCCAGCGCGCCGAGGGCATCAGCCCCGCGGCGGCGGCGGCCGAGCGCGGCATCCGGTTTACCTTCTCGCACGACGCGCCGGTCACGCCGCCGGACATCCTCTTCTTGATGTGGACCGGGGTGAACCGCGTGACTCGCAGCGGGACCGTCCTGGGGCCCGACCAGCGGGTGACCGTGACGCAGGCGCTGCGCGCCGTGACCATCGATGCGGCGTATCAGTATCGCGAGGATGACCGAAAGGGCTCGATCGAGCCCGGCAAGCTCGCCGACCTGGTCGTCCTGTCGGCAAACCCTCTGACCGTCGACCCAATGGCGATCCGCGACATCGAGATCCTCGAGACGATCAAGCGCGGCAAGACGGTGTACGCAAAGCCTTAACAGTCCGTTGAAGAAGTAGGGTGGAGGCGAAAATGAGGGATTGGGCGATCTGGCAAGGCGCGAAACCGGAAGCAAAGTCGGGACTTTTGTTGAGGATTTCGCAACGCAGCCTGAGCGCCCGAGAACCATTTGCAGCCCGGCCTACTTTTTCAACGGGCTGTTAGGTTAGTAAGCGCGGAATTCGGCCACCCGAGCACTAAGAAGTGAATCAATTCCCTGGCTTGCCGCGGTCCGACCCTGTCGATTCTGCAGATTCGTTTCTCAATTGGGGATCCGGTCGGGGGCGGAGAAATCGAGGAG
>JANQHZ010000963.1 GCA_028282445.1 Candidatus Binatia bacterium
GATGCCGAGGCCGAGTGAATTGAGACGATCTTTAAAGACCCACTTGGTTCCGGACCGGTTGATCTTCCAGCCGGGCACCGATCCACCCGGCGACGCCCCTGCCGGTACGAATCGGCTGACCAGAGGATCGCCTGTCGCCGAGTCCAGAATGTCGAAGGTGAACCCGTTGGCGACGAGATCGATCGCCGGACTCGGGCCCGCGAGCACGAAGCGTCCCTTGATGGTCAGGCGTTCGTCGCCGGTCGGGTTGTCGTTGCGCGACACTCGCACCTTCGACTTCTCGATGAGGGCTCCAGAGCCGCAAGCGGGCGGTGCAAAGGTCGGTGTTTCGGACGGGGTCGCGGTTGGCGTAAACGTCGCCGTCGCCGTCCCCGTGCTGCTCGGCGTCCCGGATGGTGTCGGTGTCGAAGTGGTTGTCCAGGTCGGCGTCGAGGTCAGTGTACCGGGCGGAGGCGACGTCGGCGTCGCGGTCGGCGTGTCGGTGTTAACCGGTGTCACGGTCGGCGTGTCGGTGTTAACCGGTGTCACGGTCGGCGTGTTGGTCGGTGACCCGGGGATACTGTTCGGATCCGAAGGATCCGATCCCGCATCCACCTCGTCGGTATCGAAGAAGCCGTCTTCATCCCGGTCGAGCGCCATGCGAACACCGGTTCCCGGAGGCGCGCAGGTAAATGTCAGGGTCTGAGTGCCGGTCGCGAGTGCTCGCAACTGCGCATCGGTGAGCGGTGGATCCGCAAGGCGGTCGGTTTCGAACCTCGAGCTGACCGGATTCCACAGCGCGCCACGCGATTCGCCCGCGATCACGCCCTTGACGACCAGCTCACATTCGTTGACGCCTGGCATTCCCACCAGATCGAAGCTGGTATTGGCGCGCTGGATCATCAGATCGATACGCGGTCCGACAGTGGCGCCATTGGAGGACGTCAGGGTCGTCTGCTGGCCGACAATCGGCGCAAAGGTCGTATCGAAGGCGAGCATGAAGGACTCGAGATCGCGCTGTTCCTGGTCATTGATCGAGAAAACGGGCGAGCTGAGAAACGTAAATATGGTGTCGACGCTGCCATCGTGCAGAAAGCCCGTACCGCGGACCTGCGGACCGGGAACGGTGAACATTCCGACCTTCTGATAGCCGTTGCGCAGGTGAGGAATCTTGAACTCCTGCGTCAGGCCTTCGATCGACGACAGCCCGTCGCCGCCAAAGAAGCCGTTGGCCGGGTCGAGGGTGTGACAACCGTCGCAGTTCTGCACGACGTCGGTGATGCGACCAAAGTAGAGCGTCTCGGCAGCCGATTGCTGCGCCGTAAGGGAGTTGTCGAGCGCCCGAATCGGATTCGGTGGGTAGGCCACGTCGAGAATGAAGTTGGCAAAGGCCAACATATCCGAAGCCGAGATCTCGTCGTTGGGAGGGTCGCCCAGACCGACCAAACCGCCGAATGCCGGGTTGAACTTCAAAAAGGCCTCGACTTCGTCGAGCGCATCGCCACCGGGATCGTTGCCGCCCGTGCGGTCGCCACGCCAGTGCATCGGTCCCATGTTCGCCATGCCGCGCAGAGACTGGGTGGTCATGGGGCCCTTCATCGGATGGAAGTCATTGCCGCTGCCAACCCGGAACGGATTGGGGTTGTTGAGCATCGCGCCATCCGGGTCGCCCAGGTCCCAGGCCAGACTATCGAAGTCGCCGAAAACGTGGCACGCCGCACAGGACGCCTCGCCGTTCGAGGAGGTATTGAAAGCGTCGTAGAGGATCGGACGCCCATCCACCACATTGCTCGGCTCCGGGTTGTAGACCGGCAGGTGATCGACCTCCAGATTCGAAGTCGTATTGATCACGGACAACGAGTTGTCGAAGCGGGTCAGGACATACAGTCGATCGTTCGCCTCATCGAGTAGAACGCCGCTCGGACCGCCGCCGCTGACGCTAATGTGGCTTGCCGACGAGGGTACGAAAGTATCGTTCTCGAGCTGCGCAGTATTGAAAACACCGACCTTGGAGGATCCGAATGCGGCAACGTAGAGCGTGTTACCGTTCGAGCTCACATCCATGCCGAGGGGAGTCGCCAAGCTGTGGTCCTTGACACCGGCCGGGCTGGGGTGAACCGCGTAGTTGATGTGCTTGTTCAGGTGCCGAGGCGTAATCGTCGATCCATCGATCACCGTGATACGGGCCTCGTGTAGATGCCCGCGAACCGTCGCCGGCTCGCCGACAGGCTTCAGCGGCCCCGCATGAGTTCCGTGCCCTTCGAATCGAACCTCGTTCACAGCCTCCGTGTTGGAAACGTAGATCTTTCCCGACGAAGGGTTCGTCACCATGTTGAAGTTGATCGTCCCGACACTCGGGAAGCTGTCCATGACGGCGCCACTGGTCGTCGATACTTCGAAGACGTCGAGGTCGGGAAGCGTGAACGGCACGACGCCGCCCCAATCGCGGTCGAGCTCGTCGCGCCATTCGCCCGAAACCGGGTCGAACTTTACGATCAACCCGACCTCGGGACCGTCGATATTCTGGAAGTTGTCGTTCGGTGCAGGCAAACCGCCCGGGACCGAAGCGCCGTTGAAGGTGCAACTCGACGCGCCCGAGCCACCGTCACACACCGCCCCTTCGAAGATCGGAATGGTCTGGTTCCCGGAGTGGAAGATCGCGGCGTAGATTCTGTTGCCGTCGGCACTAACCGTCAGCGCCCGCGGTGTATCTCCGAACAGCTCGACGACGTTGATCGGATTCCCCTCGAGATTCGGTCCGAGATTGGTCGGATCGAACATCCACACCAACGCGCGGCCCACGCCCGGCGTCGTCAGCAATGGATCGACCGCATCGCTCGAGTGATTGGCGCTGTTCTGTCCGCGCCGGGCTGTGGTGATTACGACTCTCTCGCCGACCGTACCGTTGGCGATGACGATGTCGCGCGGCTCGTCTCCCACAAGCAAGGTCCGCGTGACCTGAGCCGGGGATGCGCCGACGTCGACAATGCTCACCGAGTCAGACAGGTGGTTGACCACCCACACTTCGCTGTTCGAGCGCGCCGCCACGGCGATCGGCTCCAACCCGACGGGCACCGACTCGCTGTGGACCAACGTGCCGCCGGTGACGTTGAAGATCTCCAGCCGATTGTCCGGCGTGTTGATAGCGAACAGCCTGGTGCCGTCCGGCGACAGCGCCAACGGCCGCGTTTGCCCCGTCTCGAAGGTCACGAACGAAGCTCCCGCCGCCGTGGTGATCGACGCCCCCACAAGAAGCGCGAGTGTCACTGCTCGCAGCCAGGTCCTCAACATGGTGTCCTCCCTGAAATCCGACTTCGAATGCCCACCCGTATCATTAACTGTACCGCCGAGTACATGAAAAACTTCTAATACGCGGAAAAAGCCCTCGGGGCGTGGGCTCGTCCGTCGGCCATGGCGGCCCTCATGCCCAGGATTGTGCCTTCCGGTCGGCACGAGGTAGAAGCTCGCGTGGCCGCAAAGAACGCCAAACGACCGAAAACCCCGGCCCAAATCGTTCGCGAGGCGAAGAAATCGCGCGCGCCGGTCTACCTCTTCGCCGGGGACCAGTTTCAGACCGAGGATCTGGCGCGCCGCTTGATCGAGGCGATCGTTCCCGAGTCCGACCGTTCCGTCAGCCTC
>JANQHZ010001067.1 GCA_028282445.1 Candidatus Binatia bacterium
CCGAAAGAGCGCGCTACGAGCTACACCGGGTCTGGGTGGTGGAAGGCCGCTTGAAGCCCGGTAGCGACCACATCTACGCACGTCGGGTCTTTTACGTCGACGAGGACAGCTGGCAAATTGCGGTCTCCGAGAGCTACGACCGCAAAGGCAAGCTCTGGCGAGTCGCCGAGGCGCACGCGATCAACTACTACGAAGTTCCGCTGCATTGGTCGACGCTCGAGGTATTCCACGACCTACGCTCACGTCGTTACCTCGTGCAGGGGTTGGACAATCGCAACAACCCGCCGCGCTTCTTCGAGGGCGGGGATGCCCGCGAATTCAGTCCGATTGCACTCCAGTACTACATTCGATGAGCAAGAGATCGACGGACCGGCGCAGCAACGCTGTAGTCCACACTACCGCACGGAGGTCGTTCGAAATGAAAATCACTTGGGCCGCAGCCGCCGTCCTGATCGCTACTCTCTTGCTCTCCCTGCGGATCGCTACGGCTCAAGAAGTTGGGGACGGAGTTGGCTCCGGCGGCGGGTCGATCGAGGCGCTTCTGAGTCCCCCGAACCAAGACGGTCCGGTCGTCGTCGATGCGCATTTCGAGCTTCACGACATCAACGAGATCGACGATCAAATGGAGACTTTCGATATCGCCGGACTGATGACCCTCGAATGGCACGACCCTCGACAGGCCTTCGATCCAGCCGAAGCCGGAGTCGACGAGAAAGTCTACCAAGGCGATTTCCAGTTCAACGAGGTGTCGCCGGCCTGGTACCCACAGGTCTACCTGCTCAACGTTTCCGGCGCCTTCGAGAAGAGCGCCGTCGTGCTACGGGTTCGCCCCGACGGCAGCTCGACTCTGATCGAGTCGATCTATGCGACCGCAGAATCGGATTTTCAGATGCGCCGATTTCCTTTCGACGAGCAACAGCTGCAAGCCGTCTTTGCCGTCCCGGGATTCGACCGCGACGAGGTCTCGCTGAGAGTACCGTCGGAATCACGCAGGCTCGCCAGTGACAAAATCAGAATACCACAGTGGTCGATCTCCGAGGTCGTGTTGACGGCCACCGAGCTGCCGGCAATGTACTCCGGAGAAGCCGGAGTCTCGTCGGCCGTCGTACTGACGATGGATCTCGCCAGACGTTCCTTCTACGAGCGCCGCCTCGTCATACTACCGCTGGCGGTCATCGTACTGCTCTCATTCACCGTTTTCTGGATGGATCGCTCGTCTCTCGGCGACCGCCTCAATGTTTCCTACCTGGGGATCCTGACTGCGGTCACGTATCAGCTCGTCACCAGCGACCACATTCCGCACATTTCGGAGTTCACATTGATCAACGGATTCTTGAGTTGGAGCTTCATCACCATGTGCGGCACGGTCGTGGTCAACCTCGTCGTCGGATCGATGGATATGCAAGGCCGACACGAGGTAGGCGACCGCATCGACTACCACTGCCGCTGGATCTTCCTACTGATCTACTTCGTCCCGATCCTCACGATGGTCGCGTACGTGTTCCTGACATGACCCTTGGCGGTTTGCCGAGGGTTATCGAAGCTTTAGCGCCATCAGCTGCGGCGGCACCCCGAAGCCGACCGGCAACACGACCATATCGCCGGCCACGGCGGGCCAACCGTTGATGGCACCCGGCGCCATCGTCGACCAGACCTCGGCGCCGGTATCGCGGTCGAGCGCAATGATCTTTCCAGTGAACAACGAAGTGATGACGAGATCGTTTACCACCGTCGTGCCGCCGAACGCGTCGCCATCGACCTCGACATCCCAGAGGATCGCGCCGTCTGCGGCGTCGATCGCGATCACCTGACTCGGCATCTGGAACAACTGCACGTCGAACCCACTGCTCGACTCGTCGGGCTTGTACTCGATCGGGGCATTGACGGTCGCGACGTAAAACACCCCGTCCGCAAACGAGGTGGGCGTGAGCACTCCCCCCTGAGATCCGGGTAACACTTCGAGCGGTCCGTCGAACTCGGTCACGTCGTCGTTCTGGTGGCGGCCGACCAGCGTCGACCAGAGCTCGTCGCCGGTCGTCGGGTCGATCCCGAAGACGACACCGCCCTTACCGGTCGTCAGCAGCACCTCACGCTCGCGTCCGTCGACGATCGCATTGCCGACGACGGCGTGTACGTGGTCGCGATCGAAAAGATCGTGCGGAAAAGGTTGATGTCCCCAACGTAGCTCGCCCGTGTCGCCATCGAGCGCCACCGTCGAGCTGGTCCAACGGTTGTCCCCAGGCCGACTCTGAGCGTTGGGAAACGCGGGTGTTCCCGGGAAAGGATAGGGATTGCCCGTACCGTAGAAGATGGTGTTCGACTCCACGTCGACCGCAGGCGGGTACCACGACCCCCCGCCGCTGTTGATGTCCGGATTGCCCCAAAGATCGGACGACTCGATGGTATCAAACTGCCAGACGATCGCCCCGTTCTGCTGGTCGAGCGCGCTGATCGTTCCGCGAACGCCGCGGCCGAAGCCGGAAGTCGCAGCGAGGACCAAGCCGTCGTGAACACTCGCCTGGATGTTCACCTGGCCGCCATTGCCGGTGATGTCGGTAGCCCACAACTCTTCACCCGTCGCGCGATCGTACGCGACGATGTACTTGCCCGAACCGTTCGCCCCGATCTTGGTCCCGAATACCTTGCCCCAGCCGACGGCAACCCCGGTGGGGGCGAAGAGCGAACCGCCCTCGCCACCGACCCAGCGGCGTTCACCGCTGTCGCGGTCGAGCGCGTGCACCATCCCGGTATTGTCCTCGAAATAGATCGAGTCGCCGAGAATCAGCGGCGTCGTCGAAGCCGCACCGAAGGTCGCCGTCCCCTCGATCTCGTAGCGCCAGGCGACCTCGAGTCGAGCCACCGTCGTCGAGTCGATCGGTCCATCCAGCACCGAGCGCGTGTTGCGCATGTCGCGATTCGGCAGTGGCCAATCGGCGGCGTACTCCTGGATCTCCGGAGGCGCGCCGCGTGTGGTGCGATTTCCGGCCGGCGTCGGCGTCGGCTCGACCGGTCGGTCGACCGATTCGAGATCGTTGCGGACGAAATCCGTGACAGCGTCGATCTCCTCGGGCGACAGGATCGCGCCAAAGCCGGGCATCGATCCCGCACCTTGGGAAATCACCAGCACCATCTCATCGAAAGTGTACTTGTCGTTCACCACCCCGTCGGAAATCTTCGGACCGAGGCCTCCCGACCCATCGCCCGCGTGGCAGCTCGCACAATTCGCCGCGTACAGCGCCGCGCCGAGTTCGTTGACACCGCCATCGGAGTCGTCCGACGAACAACCGCAAACCGCGACCGTCAGTAGTGCCGCGACGAGAAATCGATTCATGCTTGCCCCCCAGCGCAAGATCATATCGATGCAGCCTGCGACAGTTCGGGTCTTAGAACAAGGTGGATCGTTCGTGCGGCCCGGATCGCTGCCGAGATGCCATCGCCGGCCCTCGATCCGTCACCAGCCACGGATATCGCGGACCGCCATGCGCGGACCGCGCCGCGGCGGCTCAGGCCCCGCGGCCGCCAGGAGCGCGATCACGCGTCCCCGATGCGGCCGAAACGGCTCGAGAAGCTCCAACATCCGCTCGTCGTCGCCACTCTTCTCACCGCAAAACGCGTGCACAACCAGGCTCGGGATATGGTAATCCCCGACCGGCACCGCGTCGGCGTCGCCCAGAGCTCGGGCGGCGACGATCTCGGTCGTCCAGGGGCCGACCCCCCTCATCGACGACAGACGTCGCCGCAGCGAATCGCCGCCTTCGCGCGCCGCGTGTTCCAGACGCCCCGCTTCGCGCCCGACTGCGATCAGAACCTCCGCCCGCTTTCGCTCGACGCCGAGAGGGTGGAACTCGAAG
>JANQHZ010001046.1 GCA_028282445.1 Candidatus Binatia bacterium
CCGCCGGGCGCCCGAGAATGCGCGCCGAATTGTGGACGATCGACGTGCCGACGTGCCCCGGCATGACGACCGCCGCCTTGACGTGAGGTGCGTTGATCCGCAGGTCGGTGATCAGCGCTTCGGTAAACCCTTTCACGGCGAACTTCGCGGCGCTGTACGCGGTATGAGGGGTGGCTGCGCCGAGACTGGCCCAGAAGCCGTTCACACTGCTGGTGTTGACGATGAACCCTTCCGAGCTGTTGACCAGGAGCGGCAGGAAAGTGCGCGAACCGAAATAGACTCCGGCCCAGCATACGTTGAAGGTCTTTTCCCAACTCTCGCGGTCGTCGGTGAGGAAGCTGCCACCTCCTCCGATACCGGCGTTGTTGAAGAGCAGGTCGATCGAATCGGTCGCATGCTCTTCGATCACCGCATCGCGAAACGCCAGCATCTGCTCCTCGACCGAAACGTCGCATCGATGCGTCGTCACCCGAGTTCCCGGCGGGGCCTCCTCCGAGATCGCGCCACAGGTCTCTTCGAGGTTGTCCATCAGCACATCGCAGAGCGCGAGGTGACATCCCTCGGCCGCCAACTGACGGGCGATCTCCCGTCCCATCCCCGTGCCGGCGCCTGTGATGACCGCCAACCTTCCGCCGAAGTCCTTCATGATATCCCCCTTTGCCTGGATCCAGATCGTCGCAGCACACTCCCGCTCAAGCAGGGAGGATGCCGGAGTCGCGCCAAGCCTGGTCCACCATGTGTTCGACTTCGCGATGCATGCCGAAAGTCATGTGCGCTCCCTGGTACCAAACCATGCTGGGGCGGTCCCAATGAAGCCACAGATCGCGCGGCTGGTCGGGCGGAACCAAGCGGTCGGACGCACCCGCGAAAATATAGCGCCGGTCGTGCCTAACTTTCGGCTCGAGCACCAGCGGCGACACCACGCTGAGAAGCTCCTGGACCTCGTCGTGCACCATGCCGTTGCGTTCGGTGTAGCGGACTTGAATCGCCGGCCCGTGCCGCCAGGTCAGTCGAACCAAGTCGGTCGCCGGAATCCCCGCCACGACGCACGCGAGTCGATCGTCGAAGGTCGACAACAGGGACGCGTTGTACCCGCCGAGCGATAGACCGTAGAGACCAATGGTTTCGGCGCCCTGCGCCCTAATCCACGACAGCAGGCGTCGCATGTCCCACATCGCCTGCGCCTCGGCGTGGACGCTGTCGAGAAAATCGCCGGCAATGAAGCCTTCGCCGCTGCGCTTTCCGATCTTGCGAGGTCCGTGCAGTGGAAGCACCGGCAAGACCAGATTCACGCCGTGCTTGTAGTGCATGCGACCGGCGCGAAAAGCCGACAGGTCGATCAACGGCATTCCCATTTCGTAGCCGTGTACGCAGATCAGCCAGGGGCGCGGTTTGTCATCGTTGTGACGCATGACCCAGGCGTGCGCCGTTCGATTGGCGACACGCGACAACCACCGCTCCCGCCCCGGCTCGCCCTCGTAAGGCTCGTATTCGCTGTCGAAGCTGACGTGCTCGTAGTCGAGCGAGCGTACTTTGGTGCGCCAAGCGTGCACCTCGGAAAGATCCGGCGGCATTCGGTGGTAAGTCGCCGGATCGGAGAGCCAGCCGCGATCGCGAAACATCTGCCGCGCCTCGTGGACTTCGCTGCGTAGCCGCTCCTGCTGATCGGCGATCATATTGGGATGGCGGAGCGCCAGGGTCGCGAGAAGCGCATCGTCGAGCGCCACCTGACGCGACAGCCGCAACGACGGCTGGGGCTCGGGTACTCCGTCTTCGTGCGGTTCGTGCCATACCGAGACCGCGCCGGCCGCGACAAACGACATCGCCGACAGACCGATCAGGGTCAGCCCCGTCAAGGGTCCGGCGACGAACAGCGACGGAACGGCGAGCACCACACCCAACAGTCCGCCGAGCGCGGTAAACTGCGGAATACGCAAGTCGCCCGGATAAACGAGGATGGAGAACCCCGAGCTCAACAGCAGACAGCCGGGGATCACCGAGAACAGAAACCCCACCACCCCAAAGCTCGCCGCGCACCACAGCCACAGGAGTCCTGCAATCAGGGGAATCCATGCCTCACGGGGCCAACGACGAGGGGTAAACATTCGAACCGTATCCGATTGCGCGAAAGACTTTTCTCCTCGCACAAACGACGAATCGATCCAAGCCCGTACACGAACGGATAGTCTCGGTGAGTTCGATTCTCTCCCACAACGCCGTCCCCCTGGCAGGACGGCGTTATTGGGCCCTCCGAAATCAAGCCAGCCCTCCATGCGCAACAGTACTCCCGAACGAATTCTCTCGATTGAGAATCGCGCCATGCGATTCTCGCGTTTCGCGAACTTGAAAGACTCTATAGGTCTTGGGTCGGCTTGGCCCGATGTGCAATGGCTTGGTGAATAGCCACAGATGAATGGCTAGAACGCCGAAGACTGGGACGAACAACCGACATGACAAAAGAAACCAAAGCACCCGCTCCCGAACGACTCGGCGGCGAGGATCTCACCTTCTGGTGGCTCGACTCGCCAATGCAGCCGACGACGATGGCGATGTTGATGTTGCTCGACCGCGCACCGACCCAGCGCGCGCTGCAAGCGGCACTGGGGCGAGCGATCGCCGCCGTACCGCGCCTCACCCAGCGCGTCGTCGACGCCCCGCTCGACTTGACGTTGCCGCATTGGGAAAGCGACCCGACCTTCGATCTCGAGTACCACCTGCGCCGCCACAAGCTGGCACAGGGAGCGAACCTCGAAGAGCTCTTTCACGAGATCGGCCCGGCCTACGAGACGCCTTTCGACCGCTCGCGACCGCTGTGGGAAGCGCGCCTCTACGAAGGGCTCGACGGCAAGCGCGCCGCTCTCTTCTTCAAGTTGCACCACGCGCTCGCCGATGGGGTCGGTGGAAACGCCATCTTCGCGGCAATGACGGACGGCGAGCGCAAGCCGGTGCGCAAGCGTCGTCGCTCAATCGATCCCGACAAGAAAGGAGCCTGGCCCGAGCAGCCGTCGTGGGGGTCGCAGGTCATGGACGCCTTGCGCGATCGCATCGATCTCGACCTCGGGCGCGCGCAATCGGTGGCGTCCGCCGTGGTCGATACGGTTCAGCATCCCGAGAACCTCCAGCGCGCCGCTCAGATGGTCGCCTCGCTCGCCGAGACGGCGCAGTTCGACAGCGGCTCCCCGCTCAAGGCTTCCGGCGGCCGCGCGCGTCGCTTGATCGGTATGGAGTTGCCTTTCGCCGAAGTTCACTCGCTCAAAGCGAAGCTCGGTGGCTCAATGATCGATTCGATTCTGACCATCATGACCCTGGCGATGCGCAAGTGGCACCGGGCCCATGCGCTGACCGAGGTCGAAGAGCTGATGACCCTCGTGCCGGTCAATCTTCGCAAGCGTGAGGAGTGGACCAACCAGGTTGCCACCGGCAATGTAGCCACCGGCATTCTCGTCCCCCTGCCGATTGGAGGTCGCAAGGGACCGCGCGCCCTCCACACCGAGATCCGCAAACGAATGGACGAGAAGAAGGCGGACCCGGCATCGACCGCGGCACCGGCAATCGCCGAAGTGATGAGCGCCCTCCCCCGCCAGCTGATGACCTGGATGTCGCAAGCGACCTTCGGCAGCATCGACTTCATTGTCACCAACGTCCCCGGCATTCTGGTGCCGCGCTATCTCGGCGGCGCGGAGATCGAGGCTGCCTATCCCTTCGCTCCGGTTGCCGTCCGCAGTCCGGCCAGCATCGCTCTCTACGGCTACCGCGAAAGCCTCTTCGTCGGCATCGACGCCGACGCCGGCTTGATGCCCGATACCCACTCCTTCGAAGACATGATCCGCGAGTCGTTCCAAGAGCTCGTAGCCGCCGCCAAAACCACCACCAAGCCCCGCAAACGCAAGCCGGCGCACAAGTAACCGCAGAGGGACGAACTCACCACAGAGTCATGATGTACGCCGTGAGAGCTGGCGCAGGATGAAAAAGGGAGCCAAACCCTTCGAGTACAAAACCCAAGAACGCGGTAGGCGCCG
>JANQHZ010001047.1 GCA_028282445.1 Candidatus Binatia bacterium
GTTCGAGGAGGTCGAATTCAGCGGCTTCCTGCCCGGCAGCGGGACGATCTTCGGAGCGCCGATCAGCGCCGGCCTCGAGGCGATTTCGGGTGGGCGGGCTGATCGGCGCTCCGAAGATCGTCCCGCTGCCGGGCAGGAAGCCGCTGAATTCGACCTCCTCGAACTCGTCCTCGCCGACGGCGACGGCATCGAGACCGCCGTCTCCGTCGATGTCTTCGAGCACGAAGGCGCTCGCAACCCCCTCGAACGGGAAATCGGATCGTTCGAAGACGGTCGTTCCCTCGCTTCCGGAAAAGACGCTGAGGGTCGACGTGATCGGATTCGAGTCGCTGTCGAACGACAACACCGCCAGATCGTCGGTTTGGTTGCCGGCCAGACGGCCGGCGCGCAGCGCACGCGGCTCGATCCCCACTTCGCCGATCTCGATCGGCTCGATCGTTTCGCTGAAGGTGCCATCGCCGTTGCCGTAGATGACGTACGCCAATCCCGCATCGAAATCCGCGACCGCCACGTCGAGCCCGCCGCCGTCGAAGTTGCCGACTTCGATATCGACGAGCTCGAAGGAAAACTCGTCGAGCAGCACGACCGAAGTCGGGCACGACTGCATGGTACCGGCGTCGTTGCACAGAAAGTACACGCCGTCGAACGACTCGAGCAGAGCGAGGTCGTCGCGACCGTCACCGTCAAAGTCGGCGACTTCGAAGCCCGAGATCTCGACCGTCTCGAGATCGTCGAAGCTCTGGTCGGGCGGGTCGAAAGTGCCGTCACCGACCCCGATGAAGATCTGCAGCCCGCCGAGCTCGTCCGCCACCGCGATGTCGGGAATGCCGTCGACGTCACCGCCGCCGATGAAGGGCGACGTCAGGTCGGCGACCGCGACCGCGCTGGGCAAGTCGGCATCCCCGACCAGCAGGCCCTCGCCGAAGGTGCCGTCGCCCGCCCCCAGATAGGCGTTCACGGTCTCCTCGTCGGCGTCGATCGCCACCAGGTCGAGCACTCCGTCGCCGTCGAGATCGGCCAGAGCCAGCGACTGCACGCCGCTCTGGTCGCCGACATTCTGCTCGATCGGCGCCGTCGCGACAAAATCGAGGGTCACGCCGGCAAAGGCCGCGAGGGCGGTGAGAAGGCATACGAAGGGCAACCCGGAGCGACGCAAACCAGCCATAGCCCTGGACCTAGCAGAGGGGCTCGGAAATGGCCAAAAAAACCTCGCGGGATCGGCAGCCCGGCTGGCCTATTAATGATGCCGGCGCCGGCGCCGATCAATCGCGCAGCTCGGCCTCGATCCCGACCAGCACCTGGTCGACGGCCGCGTCCTTCGAGCGCCGGGTCTCGATCGTCCGCACCGCGTACATCACCGTGGTGTGGTCGCGGTTACCGAACTCCTGCGCGATGCGAGGATACGACGCCTGGGCGACGGTCCTGCTCAGGTACATCGCGATCTGGCGCGGGAACGAGATCTGCCGGCCGCGCCGCCGCGAGGTGAGATCGCTGATCTGCAAACCGAACCGGTGGCTCACGGTTTGCTGAATGGACTCTACAGAAACCCCGGGACGGTGCGCCTCGAGCGGTCCGAGCGCATCGTTGACCAGCTCGACACTCAACGGCACGCCGCGAACGTCCGCCATCCCGATCACTCGATTGAGCGCGCCCTCGAGCTCGCGAACGCTTACTCCGCTGCGCCTCACCAACACCTCGGCAACATCGGTCGGCACCTCGACCCCCTTGCGAGTGGCCTTGGCGTGGACGATGGCGACACGCATCTCTCGTGTCGGCGGATGGATATCGGCGATCAAGCCGCCCTCGAAGCGCGAGCGGAGACGCTTCTCGATACCGACGATCGCCGAGGGCGGCTGGTCGGACGTCAAGACGATCTGCTTCTCCGAGGTCTGCAAGGCGTTGAAGGTGTGGAAGAACTCTTCCTGGGTTCTCTCCTTGCCGGAGAGGAACTGGATGTCGTCCAGAATTAGAGCGTCTACACGGCGGAAGCGTTCGCGAAACTGCGGCATCTGGTCCTGACGCAGCGCCGTGATCAGCTGATTCATGAAGTTCTCGGCGGAAAGACAGGCAATCACCGTGCGTGCGCGGCGCCGCAGCAGCTCGTGCGCGATCGCGTTGATGAGGTGCGTCTTGCCGAGGCCGACGCCACCGTGGAGGAACACCGGGTTAAAAGCCTGGCCCGGGCGCTCGCATACGCTACACGCGGTACGAAACGCCATCTCGTTGCTCGGTCCGACGACGAAGGAGTCGAAGGTGTAATGCGGAATCAGTCGTCCGATGCGCGGCGCGCGTGCGCGGCGGGTTTCGGCGGGCTTGTCGAGTCGCTTGGCGTGATCCGCACGGACCGCCTTACGGTCTTGCGCGAGTACGAAGCGAATCGGGCACGGGCGACCGAGCTTGCGTTCAGCCGCCCCACGGATGGTCTTGAGAAAGTATCTTTCGATCCACGACTGAAAGAAAACGCTGGGCACCTGGAGCACCAGCTCCTCCTCGGATGGGATCAACTCGACCGGTTCGATCCACGCGAGGTAGTTGCGTTCCCCCAAGACTTCGCGAAGCTCCGCCGACACCGACGCCCACAAGTCCACCATACGTACCCGCCCCTCCTCCGTAATGATGGAGAACGGACTTGCCGGGCGCCCGCGCGGGTTGTCCACACCTGGGGACAACACGACAACTCACCGCCACCTCAGCCTTTTCACAACCACTCCACACCCCGCCCACAGGCTCCGGGACTTCCACGATTTGCCTCCTCGAAAAAGGAAAGCATCGCGTACGCCCGGCAAGATTCATTCTCGTCAATTCGATCAGCTTCTATTGGTTCGCAAGGACTGCCAAAGAAGTGGAGGGCGGTTTCTATTCGCGCATCGGCGAAGTGTCAATACGCGTTTTCCCGCAACACAGCGGTTTGAAAACGCGACGCGCGTGTAAGTCGTCTGGGTTGCGTCGTTTCGTTACGCGAAACTTTTTTTTTCGCGCGACAAAAAGTTACGAACTCAAACGAAGGCTCAATTTGGACGCGTCGACAACTCGCGCTCGAGACGAATCGCGAGCTCGAGTCGTTGTTCGTTCGGAGCGCCGACGAGGGTGCGCTTGTTGATGAACAAGGTCGGCGTCGACTGCACCTGTAGCCGCGCTGCTTCCGCAATGTCACGCGCTACGGCGTCGCGCGCTGCGTCGCTCTCGAGACACTTTACGAACGTGTCGCGATCGAGACCGACCTCGTCCGCAAAACGAATGAGGTTGTCGCGCGACAGGTCTCGCTGGTTGTCGAACAAGAGATCGTGGTACGGCCAGAACGCGTCCTGCGACGCAGCGCATTCGGACGCGAACGCAGCCAGACACGCGTTGCGGTGAAACGACGATGTCATCGCCGGGTTGCACGACGAGTCGAGTGGGTAATGGTGAAACTGGATTCGCAAGTCCTTGCGGTAGCGCGGCCACAATGACTTGAGAGACCGATACGCAGCAGCGCAATGGCCACACTCGAAATCGGAGAACTCCGCCAGCACGACCGTGCTCGCCGGGTCTCCCTTTGCGTGCCCGCCGCGCGGCGGGCTCTCGACCTGCGGGAGCGCCTTGTACCAAATTGCAAAGTCGGGATCCGGTGGCGGCGGCGAACGCAGCATGCCCCACGCAACCAGAGCGACGATGGCTGCCAAGCCGATCGCCGAACCGAAACCGGCCCAGCGAATCAAACTGAAGCCTTCCTCACCTCGACCGCGCGACGTTTCGCGCCGCACCGCGCTGAGCAACACAGCCGCCGCGATCAACAAGCCGGCGTTGACGGCATAGAGCCCGGCGCAAAGAACGCAAACCGAGCCCAAGACCATCACCGCGATCCATGCCAGCGCCATCGAGTAGATCGCCGACGCAATGGCCGCGGCAAAAGTCAGGCCGGCGACGCGACGCCGCTGGGTGGCGCGCGGCAAGGCGAAGACCATCGCCAACGCCGCAACCGCGAAGAGCGCGTAGGCGACCAGCGCGTACCATGCGACCGGGATTCCCAACAGGTAGGCGTACTCGCTGGACAAGACGCCGGTGCACGTGACGGTCTCGTTGATGTCGCAGCTCGGCGTTTGATTGGCCGCGATCTGCGAATGAACCTGCGCGATGTAGGCGCTGATCGCGAACCCCACCGCCGCAAGAGCGCCTACGAGGGCCGCCGCGCGTTTACTCGACATGGTCTATCACAATACAGAGTCCGGTCCGGCGCCACCAGTCGGGGCG
>JANQHZ010001071.1 GCA_028282445.1 Candidatus Binatia bacterium
TGCGGAGCGGGCCCTCGGTCGGCGCAATCAGATGTCTCTGGTCGCCCTGGGCGCGACCATCTCGGCGCTGATCATGATCGTGCCCTACATGATCCAGGGACGGCAGATGGGTCAGATCGAAGCCGAGATTCAAGAGACCCAGGATCAGATCCTGATCTACAACAAGAAAGTCGCCGAAGTTCGCGACCTCGATCGAGTTCGCGCCGACGTGCAGGCCAAGCTGCAAGTCGTTCAGGACCTGAACGACATGAGAGTCGGCCCCGCCCGCGTGTTGAAGGATCTGAGCATCGCGACGCCGGAGAACCTCTGGCTGTTGGACTTCAACGAGGGCAACGGCAACGCGACGCTGACAGGGATGGCGCTCGACAACGAGACCATTGCCCGGTTCATGCGACAACTCTCATCCTCCGACTACTTCGTCGCGGTCGACCTGGTCGAGACCTCTCGCCGGGCGGCGACGAAGATTCCATCGCGTTCCGGTGGGCCGCTTTCGTTCACGCGCTTCATCGTCAAGTCGACCATCGACTACTTCGGACGGAACGGCGCGAAATCCGAAGGGGAGCCGGTTGAGGCGCAATCCAAAGGCAAGCGTCGGGAGAAAAACGCATGAACGAACTCGTTGAACGCATAATGGATATGCCGGTTCGCCAGCGCGTTCTGATGCTGGTCGGACTGGTCTTCATGGTGTTTTTTCTCTACGCCTACTTCATCTACTGGCCGCGTCTCGACACGATTTCCGAAATGCGCGCCAACCTCGAGACGAAGGTCCAGGATCTCGAGAAGAAGAAGGCGCTGGCGGCGAACCTGGGCAAGGCCAAGCAAGAGCTCGAAGACCTGCGCGCAGCGCTCCGCAAGGCGGTCGCGCAGCTTCCGGACACCAAAGAGATCCCGGATCTGTTGAGCGGAATCTCGGCGGTCGCCCGCGAGTCCGGTCTGGAGATCGCGCAGTTCCGGCAGCGTCCTGAGATCTACAAGGACTTCTACGCCGAGGTGCCGGTCGAGATTCTGGTTCGCGGCACCTACTTCCAGGTCGAGGAGTTCTTCAACCAGGTCGCCGAGCTGACGCGAATCGTGAACGTCCGGGACATCGGGATGAAAGGGCCGAATGTCGTCGAAGAGGACCCCGTGAAACTGCAGACTTCGTGCTCCGCTACCACCTTTCGATTCCTCGACGAGGAAGAGCGGGAGCGCATTCGCGCTGAGCGTGAAGCCAAGAAGAAGAAGGGGAGAAAACGGTGAGGTACGCTGCGATAGCTGTCGGTGTGATGCTAGCCGGGCCGGGCCTGTCGTTGGCCCAGGCGTCGCTCGAGGGTGAGCTCGGCGAAGCGTCCGCGATCACCCGTCCGGAAACCAGGCACGCGTCCCTGCGCCCGCTCGACGAAGAGCCGCAGGAGCCGGGCTCGGCCGTACCGGCGCTGCCGCCGGATCTACCCGCGGCACTGCCGGAGGACTTCCCTTCCGAGGAGACGCCGCCGCCCGGTGCCAAAGGGAGCGGCGTGCGCGACCCGTTTCGCCCGTTCACTTTGGACCTGCAGCCCAAGAAGGTTGCAGAGGACGCGTTCCTCACGCCGTTGCAGCGCTACGATCTCCAGCAGCTGACCGTCGTCGGTGTGCTGCTGGATCTCGAGCCTCCGCGCGCAATGGTCCAGGACGACGCGGGGATGGGCTACATCGTGACACCCGGCACGCTGATCGGTCGGCAGAGTGGCATCGTGACCGACGTTCAGCCTCGACAGGTCATCATTGAAGAGACCTATGTCGACTTCTACGGCCGGGAGCAGGTGCGTAGGGCGATTCTTCGGATGGCCGAAGAAGAAACCGTGAATTCCAAAGCTGGCAGTAAGGGTTCTCGCGGCAAGCGGAAGTAGTGAGGGTGCAGGAGAGATGATGATGCGACGGGCTAGTGGGATGGGTGTAGCGCTGAGGGGATTGGTGATCGTGGGATTCGCGATCGCTGCCGGAGCTTGTGCTCCGAAACCGCCGATGCTGGAGGAGGAGTCCACCCGGACGGAGGTATCCGGACCGGCGATCTCGGCTCCTCCGATCGATGGATTCGGTGTGCCGCAGGCGGAGTCTTTCGAGGTTCGCGAAGTGCGGATCATCGAGGACAACGGTCAGCAGGGCGTCTTCGCCAAGCTGAGCGGGCCGCCGCGCGACGTTTCCTACATTACCTTGGACAACCCGGCCAGGTTGGTCATCGAGATGTACGGCGAAACGTCCGGTGAGATCGCTTCCCAGCGATTCCCCGTCGACAACGAGATGATCGATCAGATCCAGCTCGGCAGCGACAGTGGCAAGATTCGGATGACCGTTCAGGTGCGCGGATCGTCCGTCCCGCCGTACACCGTCGACAGCCTGAGTGACACGCTGGTCGCATTCATCGGCGAGCCGCAGGGGACGCTGCTGCCGGTGCGCGAGCAGGTCGTGTTCACGGACCGCGCCCTGCCGGGAGCGATCTCGCCTCCGCGAGCCATTGCGGCGGCGAGCGACAGCTCAGCGAAGCCGGGGCTCCGGGTCTCGCCGGGCGTCGGTGCTTCGGAGAGCAAGGCGCCGGTGGTTTCGATCTTCCAGGACCAAGAGCCCGTCGTGATCCCCCCATCGAAACCCGCCGAGCCCGAAATTCCCAGCCTCGACGGCGACTCTCAGATCGCCGTCGACGATATGATCGACACCACGCCGATGCGCCGGGCGGAGGACGACCAGGCTCCGACCCTCGGTGGAATCCTCGCGGGTCAGGGGTACGGTCGCGGTCGCAAGGCGTACTACGGACAGCCGATTTCTCTCGACCTCAAAGAGGCCGACATCAATAACGTCATCCGGCTTCTGGCGGACGTCAGCAATCTGAACATCGTCGCGACCGATGACGTGCAGGGCACGATCACTCTTCGCCTGTTCGACGTCCCGTGGGACCAGGCACTCGACATCGTCCTCCAGGTGCAGAGCCTCGAAAGCGTACGCGAGGGCAATGTCGTACGGATTTCCACCATCAAGCGACTTCGCGAAGAACGTGAGGAGATCGCGAGGGCGCAGGAGGCGGCGCGCGAGATCGAACCGCTCGAAGTCGCCTACCTGCGGGTTCACTACCACAAGGCCAAGCTGGTCGCGGATCTCATCAGCGGCGCGGCGCGCTCCTTGCGCAACCAAGGCGGTGGCGGTGCCGGTGGTGGCGGTGGCAACAATCAGAATCTAGACGAGATCGGCGTGCTGTCGTCCCGCGGTAGCGTCATGGTCGACGAATTCACCAACACCCTGATCATCCGCGACGTGCGCAAGGGGATCGACGCCTCGAGAGATCTGGTTCGCCGCTTGGACGTCCAGATCCCGCAAGTCCTGATCGAGTCGAGCATCGTCGAAGCGACGACGAATTTCACGCGCGATCTCGGTGTCCAGTGGGGCTACAACGCGAACATCGGTCCGCAGACCGGAACCAGCACAGGCGTCAACTTTCCGGGAACGGTCGAGTTTGGCGGCAGCGGACTCGGTACCGGCAGCGGCGGAGTTCCGTTCATGTTCGACTTCCCCGCGGCCAGCGCCGTCGCCGGCGGCGGATCCGCGCTCGATCTCTCTCTTGGCTCGCTCACCGGTTCGCAGGCCCTCGATATGCGAATCTCGGCGCTCGAAGAGAAGGGTAAGGGACGGGTCATTTCGCGACCGCGGGTCGTGACCCTGAACAACGTCCCGGCGACGATCCAGAGCTTGACCGTGATCCGGGTTCGCGTGCCGGGAACCGGTACCATCATCAACACCGGCCAAGGCGGCAACGCGGGTAACCAGCAGGTCGCAACCGAGCAGATCGAGACCGGCATCACCCTCGAGGTGACGCCGCAGGTATCGGGAGACGGCTTCGTGTTGCTCGACATGTTCGCGAAGTCGAGTCAGGCAGACTTCTCCCAACAGGTCGATGGAATTCCGACGGAAATCACGCGCCAGGCGACGTCTCAGGTGCTCGTGCGTGACGGTCAGACCGTCGTGCTCGGCGGCATCTACCGCGATATCGACGCGGTCGCCGAGAGCGGGTTTCCGTTCTTCATGGACATGCCCGGGCTGGACTGGCTCTTCAAGAGCGACTCGAAGGTCAAAAATCGTGAAGACCTCCTGGTCTTCATCACGCCGCGGGTCATCGGCCCCTATCGGGTCAAGAACCTCCCGAGCGCATCGCAACTGTGGCAACGCCGCGGCGTGGGTGGTGCCGGCTGATCGCCGGACGTGATCGGTCGAGTGGGCAAGGGTGAACCTCTTTCCGCGAAGAGCGGGCGAGCCGATTAGAGCACGCCAGGGATGACGACTGTGGTGATTACCGGATTCATGGGAACGGGAAAGACGAGTGTCGGCCGCGCGCTGGCCGAGCGCCTCTCGCTTCCGTTCGTCGACTCGGACACCCTCGTCGAGCAGCAGGAAGGGCGCACGGTCGCGGAGATCTTCGCAACCGACGGCGAGAGCTACTTTCGTTCCGCTGAAAAGCGGGCGATCTCCGCAGCGCTCGCGATTCCCGGTGCGGTTGTCGCGTCCGGCGGCGGCGCGATCGTCGATCCCGACAACTTGCGTGAGATGAAGGCGGCCGCCCCGGTCGTGTGTCTGACCGCCAGCGCGGAAGTGATCGAGCGGCGGACACGGGCGCAAGGCGCAACGCGGCCCCTTTTGGCCGAACCTGACCCGACGGCGCGAATCGCGCAGCTCCTCGAGCAAAGGCGCGACGCGTACGCACAGGCGGATCTGGAAATCGATACATCGAATCGCGGTCTCGA
>JANQHZ010001079.1 GCA_028282445.1 Candidatus Binatia bacterium
AGATCGTCCTTGGTGAGAGATCCGGCGAAACTCTGCTCGCTCAGAACGTGCTCGAGCATCTGGGCCTTGCGCTTTTGCAGCTCCCAGATCTTTTCTTCGATGGTGCCACGAGTCATGACGCGGTAGGCGAACACCGTACGCTTCTGGCCGATGCGGTGGGTCCGGTCGATCGCCTGAGCCTCGACCGCCGGGTTCCACCACGGATCGAAGACGATCACGTACGATGCACTGGTGAGGTTCAAGCCGGTGCCCCCGGCCTTCAGCGAGATCAGGAACACAGACGGGTCCTCATCTTCCTGGAAGGCTTCGACCACTTCTTCACGATTGCGCGTCGACCCGGTCAGCATGCGGTACTTCATGCCGCGCTCGGAAAGCTCGCTTTCGAGCAACCTCAAGCACTGCACGAACTGGGAAAACAGGAGAACCTTGTGGCCCTCGGCTAGAAGGGACTCGAGCAGGCCGAACACAATCTCGAACTTCCCCGAACCGAGCTCGGGGTCGGCACCGACCAGGGCCGGGTGGCAGCAGATCTGCCGCAGTCGCGTCAGAACCGCCAGCACCGCGACGCGATTGCGCCGCAGCTCCGGATCGTCGTCCGCCATGCCGAAAACGCGCTGACGGCTGCGCTGGAGCTCCGCCATGTACAGCTGCCGCTGCCCCTGAGTGAGATCGCATTCACGCCGCTCCTCGATCCGCTCCGGCAGCTCGGGAGCGACCTGGTCCTTGGTGCGCCGCAACAGGATCGGGCGAAGCTTCGAGGAGAGCAGCCTGTACGCCGACTCCGGGTGTTCCGGGTTGCCGAAGCGATCCTGAAACTCGGTCCGCCCTCCGAGGTACCCGGGATTCATGCAGGCGACGATACTCCAAACGTCGAGCGGCCGATTCTCGAGCGGAGTCCCGGTCAGCGCCAGCCGGTGCTCGGCCTTGAGGGATCGTGCCGCGCGCGCGACCGCCGTATCGGGGTTTTTGATGTTTTGCGCCTCGTCGAGAATGAAGGCGCGCAACGGCATCTCTTTCCAGCGAGCGACGTCGCGCCGCAGCAAGGCGTAGTTGGTGACGACGAGATCGCTCTTGGCGATCTCGTCCCACTGCTTGAAGCGCTCGCGACCACGCCCGAGGATGAGGACCTTGAGCTCCGGCGCATATCGTTCGGCCTCGCGCTTCCAGACGTGCACGACCGATGCCGGGCACACCACCAGCGTCGGCCCCTTGCCGGGCTCTTCCGCAATCAGGTGCTGCACCCACGAGAGAGCTTGCAAGGTCTTCCCCAAGCCCATGTCGTCGGCCAGCACCGGCCCGAGTCCGAGCGAGGTCGCGTAGATCAGAAACTCGAACCCGCGCTTCTGATAGTCGCGCAAGGTCGGGGCCAACGCGGCCGGCGGAGATACCGGCGGAATCCCTTCGAAGCCCTCGATCTTGTCGCGCAGGTCGCGTACCGCTTCAACGGTTTCCTCGTCGCCACCCAGCTCTTGCAGGTGATCGAGAGTCTCGGGAGATGCGCCCGCCAGCTGCCAAACCGAGAGCTTTTGCTCCTCGCTGCCTGCATCGAGTCCGAGATCGGCGAGCAACGCACTCGCCTCGTCAAAAGCGGCGATCGAATCCTTCGCCACCCACTCGTTGCCGAGCTTGACGAAGCGCGACGAAGAACGCCGGAGAGTTTCGATCTGCTCGGGAGAGAGCTCCTGGCCCTCGGCTTCGAGCTCGGCCGATACCGCGAACCAGTCGATACCGCTCTTGCGAACACGCAAGCGGGGGCGGACCCGACGGGCGCCGCCGAGCAAGCGACGCACCCGGTCGGTGCCGACGAAGCGAACCGCTCGCGGACGGTCCTGCCAGGCCTCGGCGAGATCGTTCATCCGCCGCTGGGTCGCCGGCATCCACCAGCCGTCGTCCTCGAGATCGGCCGGGACATCGGGCACCATCCCGCGTGGGCGCATCGGCACCCCTTCCAACCACTCGAGCGCCGGCATGACATCGGACGGATCGGGAATCTCCAACCACACCGCTTGCTCCGAATCGCCCTCTTCGGCGGCCTCCTTCACCGCCTCGAGCCGAGGTCCGGTGACGTTCGCGTAGCCGGAATCCGCGTCCGGCGCCTGGTCCGACTCGAGCGGAATCCAACCCGCCTCCGAGCTCCACTCGAACGCCTTCACCGCCGAAGATATCGGTTTACCGGGCTGCCAGTCGTCGCCCTTGCGGCATGCGAACACGCGGCCGTGCAACCAATCGTCCTCACGCAGATCGAACGCGATGATCGCTTGTGCCGGATAGGATCTAGTGTGACCCGCGATCGAGCGC
>JANQHZ010000366.1 GCA_028282445.1 Candidatus Binatia bacterium
GCGCACCAAGCTCTTCAACGAGATGGTCGAGCGCATGTACGAGGTCGGTAAGGCGGTCAACATCGCCTCGCACTTCGAGATCGACGACGTCATCGACCCTGCCGACTCGCGCAAGTGGATCCTTTCGGCGATACCGGCCGGGCCGAAGCCCCGACGCACGAGCAAGAAGCGACCAAACGTCGACACGTGGTAACTAATCGAACCGCAGACAAACGCGAATCGACGACGACGCCCCCCAAAAAACACGTCCCCCTTCCTGTCGATTCTCTCGTCGCGAACTTGGCGATCGAGGCGAAGGCCGAGGCTCAGGCGAGGCTGAGGGTGGTGGTCGCGCGCAGCGCGACGGCTATTGCCGTCCACGATGCATCCCTACCATCCTCAGCCTTAGCTTCGCCTTCGCCTCAGCCTTGATAGGGATATTCGATCGTTCTCCGTATGGCTCATTTTTCGACATCCCCTTCCAGGGGGACTTCAGGGGGTGATCAGACAAGCGAGTTTACGAGCACAACTGCCCGGCCCAGCCCGTGAATCCAGTCGAGCGATTCGATGCCTCACCCACCCGCACCACCGCTTCCTGGAGTTCGCCGCCGACCGCGAAAACGCCGCTCCCACGGCCTGTCGCTCCCGACAACTCCATACCAGAACTCGATCTCGTCTTCGGGCAAATGGATTAACTCGCCGCGAACCGTGTTGGTAACATGGCTTCCGCAAAAGCGGCGAACAAACGTGCCTGAAGTCCCGTCGCCGTAATAACGCACGCCGTTCAAAAAGATGGACGTACCGACGTACAGCGTCGCCGGTTCGCTCGTTCCCGACGCGGTCTCGACTTCCCCTTCGTATGGTTCAGCCAATGGTGGAAGACCGAGATCGGTACAGACGCCACCGTCCGATTCAGGAATCCGACGACAGGACGCTAGATAGGGCAAGAAGGACCATGCGTAGTAGTCGTGGGATAAAAAGAACTCTCCGTCGCTATGGCAACCCACGCACTCCCCGACTCCGCTCCCAGCCGCCAGTACGCGACCGTCAAACTCCTGGTACCAGTACCATCCTCTTCCTTCGTCACTATCTGCCTGTAGCTTGCGGTTCACCGACCAACCCACGGCATTTTCGTTTCCCAGGTCGAACAGCTCCTGTACCGCCGCCGCGCCCTTGGGATGCGGATCAACGCCGTCGCACACGAGCGACGTGTACAAGGCCTCGTTGAGATACCTGCGCTCGCCGCGCATCGGCGATGGAATTTGGTGGTAGGAATATCGGAGCTCAGAGACCCTGCGCCAATCGCGGTAGAACGCCTGACGCAACCAAGATTGCAGATCGACGGTATTCGCCGGAGGAATCTGCGGATCGTACACCGGAGTCGGCGTCTCGGTAACGGTCGCCGTTGCGGTAGCGGTCGGAGTCTCGGTCCGAGTGGGATGCCGGGGGCAACCGCGAATCGCGGCGTCGACCGCTGCGACCAGATCTACGACTCCCACACTCCCGTCACTGTCTACATCCATAGGTGGGCAGAAGCGCACCGCCGTCCGGCCGAGTGCAGTCGCTACCCCGCGCGTCAGCTCGCTGACCTCCACTCGTCGGTCACCGTCGCAGTCGCCCGGGCAAACGTGTCCGGCGAGGCAGACGTTCACCATCGCAAGCCAGCTCAATACGGCAGTCACGCATAGCCAGGGGCGCCTCGCCCCCCGCCGGATGCCCGGCGCGCAGAGCGACAACCCGCTTTCCGATTTCGGAGGTCCGCAGCGCTTGTTCACCGGTTGTCGCCTTCACCGCCAGAGTCGCGTCGGCGGCCGCGAAATCGTACGTCCCACGGTCGATCGCTCGATGGGTTCGCGTAGTAGAACTCGATCTCGTCTGCCGACAAATGCGTGAGCTTCCCCGAAACAGGTCGCGGAACCGTGCTGCCACAGAACCTCTTGGTGAACCCATCCGGGCGGGTTTGCCTGAAGTACCAACGCTCGAGGAAAATCGACGACCCCAGATACAGAGTCGCCGGTCTGGGATCTCCGCTACCGACTTCGATTTGGCCGACATACGGCTCAGCCTGCGGCGGCAGACCCAGGTCGGTGCAGACTCCGCCGTCCGACTCCGGAATGACTCGACAGGACCCTAGCGACGGCCAGTTCGAAGCCGCGTAGTAGTCTATCGAAAAGGCTAGTTCTTCGCCCCCGTGACAACCGGCGCACTCACCGACGCCACTGCCCGCCGCGAGCACCACGCCGTCGGACTCCTGGTACCAGTACCAGCCCCGACCATCGTCGCTGTCCTCACGGAGCTTTCGGCTTAGTAACCATCCCGTCGGAGATCCGTCTTCCAGATCGACCATTTCCTGAACCGCTGCGACACCTGCCGGGTGCGGCTCGAGGGTGGCACAAACAAGCGACGCGTACATGGCGTCGTTGATATACTGCCACTCACCGCGAACGGTATCGCCCGCTGAGTGATAGGGCAGGCCAAACCCACCCACTCGGCGCCAATCGCGGTAAAAGCCCTGGCGAAGCCAAGACTGAAGATCGACGCTTCCTACGGGCGGCAGCTGCGGATCATACACCGGCGTCGGAGTCGGCGTCGGGGTTGCGGTCGGTGGATGCGGAGGGCAGCCGTTCAACGCAGCCCGGACCGCAGCAACCAGATCCACGACACCGACGCCCCCATCATTGTCTACGTCCATCGGTGGGCAAAATCGCACATCCGTCGAGCCCAGTGCCGTTGCGACCCCGCGCGTCAGTTCGCTGACCTCCACTCGTCGGTCACCATCGCAATCACCGGGACAAACGTGGCTCGCAGAGGCTATGCCGACCCAGAGCAAGAAGCAGCCTGCCCAAGCGGAAATCCACCGAAGGATCACCGCGCCGGGAGACACTGCCAATCGGAACAATTCGGTCACGGCCGTCCAGCTAGCAGCGCCTCGCGTACGGCGAAGTACGCCGGCTTGGGTTGGAAGTTTTCGTCGAACAACAGCGCGGCGGCATCTTCGTATTCCAGATCGAACCAGAACCGTGTGTCCTGAACGCCCCACACCTGGATGTCGGTACACTGCGGCACCGCGAGGCAGGCCTCTACCGCCTTGCGATAGTTTTCGGCCTGGTATTCGAAGCGATTCTCGCGCGCCGGGTCGACCGGGTTGTCGAGCTCCGAGATCCACACTTTGACGCCGAGATCCGCCACCCGCTGCATGGTCGAGCGCAGCAGGGCGAAGTCGGGCTCGGTGTCGAAGAGCTCGGTCAGCATGAGGTGAGTCTGGAAACCGACGGAGTCGATCGGAACACCGGCTTCCAGCAAGTCACGCACCAGGCGAACCAGGCCCTCGGCTTTGACCGGGAAGTACTCGACGAAGTTCTCGTTCAGCACGAGCTCGACGCTGTCGGGCGCGGCCTCGTTGACGATCTCGAACAGCTCGGCGACGTAGCCGGCACCAAGCACCCGGTAGAAATGGTTCTCCTCCAAGTCGCCCGTACCGCCGAGCGTCTGCAGCGGTTCATTCAGAACGTTGATCTTGGCGAGATTGGGATAGCGTTCGAAGATGATCTCGGCGCGCTCGCGAATCTCCGCGCGCAACTCGTCGGGGTCCGTAATCGTCTCCGCCCACGGTGGAAAGTCGTCGAGGAACACATTTTCCCAAGCGAAATGAAAGGCGTTCTGCGGTAGGCCCGCCTCGTCGGCTATGGCGGCGCGCCGTTCCAGCTCGGTAAACTCGTACACGTCCCGCGTCGGCTCGAAAGCCCGCCACGAGAACTCGTGGTTGTTGGCAATGTTGGATTCCGCCAGCGCAATCGCCGTCGCCGGCGACCCCTCGGGGAAACCAGAAGAAAGGCCGAAGTTGACCCCGGCGACTTGGCCAGCTTCCCATAGCCGGCAATCGGCCGGGTCGGCGCAAACGTGTTCCGGTCCGAGCCCGCCGTCATCGTCGTCGCCGCCGCAGCCGAACACCATCGCCAGGCCGAGCGCGGCAACCAGCAACTTCGATCCTCTGGAGCTCATGTCATCCTCCCTCGCGGCATCGCACCCAGCTGCGATACCTGCGCTTCACGCGATGCCCTTTCGCAAGACGCGTCCGGGCAGACCGGAGGTCGCATCGACCCGATCTTGCCCACCCTCGCGGATCGGAATGCCGTTCACGACGACCGCGTCGATCCCAAAGGAGTCCGCGACCAGCCGATCGGCTCCGCCCGGCAAGTCGTAGACACGCCGCAACGGGCCGCAACCGACCGCGTCGGGATCGAACACAACCACATCGGCCGCAGCGCTTGCAGCGAGTCGGCCGCGCCCCTGAAGCCCGAAAATGTCGGCAGAGCGAGAGGTCAACAGCCGGACCGCCGCCGCCAGCGACAGCACCTTCTTCTCGCGCACCCAGTGGCCGAGCATATGGGTGGAGAAACACGCGTCGCAGAGCTGACTTGCATGCGCTCCGGCGTCGGACAGCCCGAGCATCGCGGCCGGGTGCTGCAACAGCTCGGCGACGATCGGCTCATCGGCATTGGCGACCGCCGACCGAAACCGCGCCTTGAGATCCGAAGCGAGGGCCAGGTCGAGCGCCAGGTCGACCGGGTGCGTGCCGCGCTCGGCCGCGAGCTCGCTGACGAGGCGTCCCTCGGCGTCGCGATCGGTAGGCGAGTCCGAGATCTCGGTGCGATCCCAACGCACACCGAACCCTCCCGGCTCGGCACGATCGCGAAAAGCGGCGCGAAACTCTTCGGAACCGTATATGCGCTTCTTCTCTTCTCGATCGCCCTTCGACACCGGATGGAACAACTCCAACATCTCGAAGGGGAACGGTGCTTCAAACTGGAACTCGAACATCAGCGGCCGGCCGCTCACCTGCGGAATCACCGCGGCGCCGCTTTTCTGAAGCTCGAGGCTCTGGTCGAGAATGTCGCGATGACCCTCCGGCCCGAAGGCTCCCCCCAGCAAGGCCGTCCAGCTGACCGGCTTTCCGGTGCGGCGTGCGATCGCCTCCATCTGGTTGAGGAACAAGTCGGCGCCGATCGTCGCTTGCATGACGCCGTGCTCGACGTCCGCGAGACACGACGCGAGCGCCTCGACCTCTTCGAAGGAAGAAGCGCGACTGGGCACCGGTCGCCCCTCATAGCCGACGTGGGTCGGAGCGTGCGAGGTGGCGAAGCCGACCGCTCCCGCGCGCAACGCCTCGGCGACCAGGGCGCGCATCTGTGCGAGCTCTTCGTCGGTCGCCTCGCGTTCGGTCGCTTCTTCTCCCATGACATAGAGTCGAATCGGCGTGTGACCGACCAGCGCGGCGACGTTGATCGCCGTCCCGCGCGCTTCGACCGCATCGAGGTACTCGGCAAAGCTCTCGAAGGGCCATTCGTCGCCGAGCCCGGCGCGCAGCGATGCCAGCGACATTCCTTCGACGTTCTCCAACGTCCGCAAGATCAGATCTCGGTGCGACGGCCGCGTCGGTGCAATCCCGAAGCCGCAGTTACCGATGACAACCGAGGTGACGCCGTGCGCCGGCGAGATCGTCAGCATTCGATCCCACAGGACCTGAGCGTCGTAGTGGGTATGGATGTCGACGAAGCCGGGGGCGACAATCCTCCCCTTGGCGTTGATCGAGCGGGCAGCACTACCGAGGCCGTTGCCGACGGCGGCAATCCGACCGCCGGAGATTGCTATGTCCGCTCGACGCCCCGGCGCGCCGGTCCCGTCGACGACCGTGCCGCCTTCGATCAAGAGGTCGAATTCTGCACTCATACCAAGTTTCCTTTCGGGGGGCTCTCCTGTTCGTAACACCAATCGACAGAGGTGGGGAAACGCCGGTGATCGGCGATGCGAGCGGCCGAGCGCCGAAAGCCCTTCAGTCTCTGTGCCCTCTGCGTCTCCGTGGTGCGATCTTCTTTTCTCATCGCGCAGCGGTTCCGTCGGCAACACGCGAACCGGACCTTTCCACGCCCCGCGGATCGTGCGAGGCGATGGCGATGAACGAAATCGAACCAACCGAGCGCACCCGCGTGCGGCGTGTTCCGCAACGCGCCGTCTACGATCGCGAAACCATCCACCGGATCTTCGACGAAGCGCTGATCGCCCATGTGGCCTTCAGTCACGACGAGCAGCCCTTCGTGCTGCCGATGGCGTTCGTACGAATCGACGACGCAATCTATCTGCACGGCTCGACCCGAGCGCGCATGCTCGAAGGGATCTGTGACGGTCGTCCGGTATGCGTCACCGCGACCCTGGTCGACGGCTTGGTGCTGGCGCGCTCCGCGTTCCACCACTCGATGAACTACCGCTCGGCCGCCGTCATCGGTACGGGAACCGCGGTCATGGAGCGAGGGCGAATGCTGGAGGTACTGGAAGCCCTCTCCGAGAAACTCACGCCGGGACGTTGGCCGGAGGTCCGTCAGCCCAACGAACAAGAGATGAAGGCGACGCGAGTCGTCGAGATCCCCATCGACGAGGCGTCGGCCAAGGTGCGTACCGGCCCACCGGCAGACGAGAAGGCCGACATGAGCTTCCCGGTGTGGGCGGGAACGGTTCCGATCGCACTCCGCTACGCCAAGCCCGTGTCCGACCCCAACCTATCACCGTCGGTCGCGTTACCGGACCATGTCCGCCAGCTGAGCGATCGCCGCGGCAAGAATCACGACTGACACCTCGTAGGGCGGCCCTCGGGCCGCCATCCTCCGATCGGCCGGCGCGGCGGCCCGAGGGCCGCCCTACGATATTCCGGCGCCGGATTGCAGAAACCTAACTGCCCCCTTTGAAAAAGGGGGGTTCGGGGGGATTTTGAGACCGGTCCCTTCCGACAAATCCCCCTCAATCCCCCTTTTTCAAAGGGGGAGGTCCAATGCGGAGCGTGGAGACTTTGTATCGGCGGCAAGCCGCGACTGCTTCAGCGCTTCTTCGCCGCCTTCTTCTTCGCGCCGCCCGCCCCTTCTTTGCCGCGCAGGGTCATCACCGGACACTTGGCGGCGCGCACCACTTTTTCGGCTACGCTCCCGAGCAGGAAGTGCGTCACGCCACTGCGCCCGTGCGTACCGACGACGATGAGGTCGCACTTCTTCTCATCCGCGACCCGTAGAATGACGTCGTGCGGAACGCCCGTCTCGACCATCCCGACCGCGCCGATCTCTTTCTTCTTGAGGCGCGCGACAATGTCGTCGATTGCCGAGGCGGCGGCCCGGCGTTGCTCCTCGACGAGCTGCGGTACGTTGATCTCCGGGCCGAACATCGTCCCGGCGAAGTAGACCGGCTCGACGGCGTGCAGCACCACCATCCTCGCACCGAGTTGTTTGGCCAAGCCGGTAGCGGCTTCCAACGCCTCCTTCGACACATCCGAAAAGTCCACCGGTGCAAGAATCTTCCGCACTCTCATCGCAAACCCCTTTCTGGGTAACCACGCTGTGACGACACCAACGCAATCAGCATGCCGGGTGGGCACCCGCCGCGAACCCACAAGTTTTCGAAACGATCCTCTGAAGTCGGGTACTACGTCGAGCGCCATCTCTCAATCGAGAGATGGCGAAGCTCCAGCGCGGCGGGCCCCCGCGACGCCGGTGACACAATTTGCTCCCGCATCGCCCCGAGCGCAACAAGGCGCGGCCGTGTTTCCAAAGCAGCACCGCGATGGCGTGAAAATTGGACGCTCCGAGCATCATCCTGAGGATCTGGTCCATCTGAATGAGCGAGGGGTATCGGTACAACCGGTGCGGAGGAGCGGGGACGACGATGTCGCATAGAACCATACTGGCGCAACGCCTGGTCGGGCTGGTCGGGGCGCTGGCGGCTGCTTTCGGGGGACCGGCGCCTGCGCAAACGGGCCCCACCGTCGTCCCCGGGTTTCCCAATACCACCCAAACCGCCGGAGCGATCTTGAGCGGGCTCAACGCGCCGGGCCAGGGGCGCACCGCGGTGCTGGCGTATCACAACGGCGTGCTGTTCACGGTACCCGAAATTCCCTCCAGCCAACCCGGCGCCGACTTTCAGGTGCGGACCTGGGACATATCCGATCCCACGCAACCGGTGGAGCTGAACCAATGGGGCATCACGCCGCACCCGATCAGCGCCCACGGCTACTTCAAGAGCGGCGACTATCTCATTCTCGGCTCGAATTGGCCGCCCGAGAGCCCATGGTCCTTCGTCCCCGGAGCACAGCAACATACGGTGCAGCGCACCACCTTTCCCGAGCTGACCTGCGCCTGGGGGCGCGGCTGCTTGTTTGGCCCCTGGTTGATTCAGCAAACCTTCTGGAGCTACGACGAGGTCTCGGGCAACGCCGAGATCCAGCTGGACTGGAACCTGCTCTCCTCCTGGGACCACCTCGGTCTGACCGGCGTCATCGGACACCCGTTTCTTCTCGGTGACCTGCTGATCTTTGCATCCGACCAGAGCCGTACCGGAGTGGCGACCTACGACGTGAGCGACCCGACCAATCCGGTTCTGCTCGACGTCCTCACCACCGGCGGCCCGGGCGGCTACTGGCCCGAAATCTGGGGCCATGACGGGTCGCTCTACATCGTCTTCCCCTACCGCACCGGC
>JANQHZ010001129.1 GCA_028282445.1 Candidatus Binatia bacterium
TCTTCTTGCCGGCCTTGCGCTTCGCGGCCTTCTTCTTGCTTGCCTTCTTGCGAGCTGCCATGGGTGGGTCACCCCCCTTTCATACTCGTAGAGCCACGGTTCCCGACCCATTCGAGCGCCCGAACCATGCCGGCCGCACGATTGCGACGGAAGTTGCCAAACCGTGTGCTGATCTCCTATCGGAGTACGGACTGGGTGACTTGAAAGCAAACGGCTTTGATCCGTCGCACCTTCTCATCACAATCCGCGGCCCTAGAGCGGTTGTTGCGAGTGACGCTAACACCGAAATTTCTCGGACGTCAAGTCGATTCCCCAAAAAAAACAAATGGATAAGGCGTCGAACTGCGGCCGACGAACCGAAACATCGAGCAAGCAGAGCGCTCGCATCGGCTTCGAAGCCCAACCGTTTTTCTTTCCCGTTCAATGAGTTGCGTTGGAAACATGAAGCGACGAACGGGACGACGCGTCGTGACACGGCCACGCATGCATCGACGTCGTGGCCATGGCCGAAAACGCAGCGAGGGATGGATCGATCGAGCGCACGTACCCGAAGCTGGATCGATCGAGCGCACGCACCCGAAAACGAGAGAACGGACGACACGCCGCTCGCACACACGTGCGAGTCGTTCGTGGTCGTCCGTTCACGGATGGAGCCTGGGCTCCGGCGATGCCCTCTCCCGGCTTCGATCCGACCGATCGATGCTGCGACCGATCGTCAGAGGATGCTGCAGGAGGTCGTCGCCTTCGTGGATCTCCGTGCCGTCGCGGATGCGACGGCGGCGATCACTTCTTGTGTCGCTGGCGCTTCAGAAGCTTGCGCTGCTTGTGCTTGCGCATCTTCTTCCGGCGCTTCTTGATGACGCTGCCCACGCGGGCTCCTTTCCGAGGCGCCGATCGGCGCCCATGCGGCGTGACCGCCTTCGCGGCCCGGCCGCTCTTGCGGCGTGACCGCCCTTGCGGTGCGCTGCCTCTTCCGGCTTGACCGCTCTTGCCATGCTTGCCATGCGGTGCGGTGCCTTTGCGGCACCTCTTCGACGCCGCCTCGGCGCTTCTCACCGGTGCGCGGCGTCGAGCCGGACGGGTCCGCTCCATGCCGCTCGTGAATCGAGAGCGACGCAGTGTAGGAGTGGCGTCCGCGAAGTCAAGCGACGCGCGGCCGGCCCCAAGGGGCTCAGGCTGCGCGCGACCCGGTGCCGACCAGGCGGCTGCGGGCGCGCCCGAGCCATCGGTTCAGCAGGTGGCGACGGGGAAGGAACGCGAGGATCGGCGAGTGCCGGGCGCCCATCTGGCCCATCGCCCGCGACAGCGCCTCGTTCGCAGGATCGATCATGAGCCCACGGCGGATGAATCGCACGCCGTCGGCCTTGAAGCCGAATGCGAGATGCAGCCGCGCCAGGTTCAGATAGAGCTCCGGGTTGAAGAACTCCTGCTTCGCGGCGGCCTGGCATTGCTGGAGCCCGTGCTCGAAGTCGCGCTCGGTCACGGCGTGGCAGAGCGCGTGGTACGAGCGCAGCCGCGCGCTGCGTGGCTCGCGGTCGAGGAGCTGCGCGAAGAGCGGCATCGCCTCGGCGTACTCGCCCTCCCGGGCACGCGACAGAGCCGTCTCGAGCATCTCCTTCGAGCTCACCAGCTGGGTCACCGAGACGATCGGCTCGGCGCGTGAATCGAGTTGCATCGTGGTCCCGCTTTCCCGGTGTGCCCCGACACCCCGGGCGGCGCGGACCTCGCCGCGCCGCATCCGAGGGGGTCGGATCGACCCCCTTTCATGAAGCAACCCGCGTGCCGACGCCCACGCCGGCAACTCGGCCCGCAACAGGCCGGAACCGGTCGCAACCGACATCGTGCGGCTCGAACGAGATCGGGCCCGATTTCGAGATCGAAATCGTCGATGACGAAATGCGGCCATGCGGGGGCACGATGCTGCGTACGCGCTGCCTGCGGTCGACGCGGTGCACAGCAGGCTCGATGCGTCAGCGGTCGAGCAGGTCTCCGCGCTCGGCCGCCGCGAAACGCGTCTGCAGCGCGGCGAAATCGTCGGGCGTGAAGCGGGCGTACGTCGTGCTGCCGCGCTCGCGCCAGTACACCGGCGAGTCGACCACGCGCTCCGGATGAAAATGCTGCTTCTTCAGGTGGCGCACGAGGATCTTCTCGGTCTGGGTGTACTCGAAGTCGTCGACCACGCGCACGAAATCGGGGAACCACTTGCG
>JANQHZ010000006.1 GCA_028282445.1 Candidatus Binatia bacterium
GCCCGCGTTCGACTGAGGACGCCACGCAACTTCGGGAACCCCGGCGAGTTCGACTACGAGCACCATCTGGCGCGGCGGCGCATCTACACTACGGCGTACGCGTTCAGCGACCGCGATTGGCGACGTTTGCAAAGACTCGACTCGCCAAGCTGGACCGACGTCGTTCGATGGCACGCGAACGCCACGCTGGATCAAGTCGCGCCGCCGCACATCCGTCCGATCGCCGCCGCCCTCCTGCTCGGCGACGGCGCCTCGATTCCACCCGAGACGCGCCGACGGTATGCTCGTGCCGGGGTGAGCCACGTGCTGGCCATCTCGGGACTTCACGTCGGACTCGTAGCAGCCGGAGCCTATGCGTCCATTCGGTGGCTGCTGGCGAGGAGCGAACACCTACTCCTGTTCTGCAACGTTCCCAAGCTCGCCACCGCCGCCAGCCTGCCTCCCCTGTTCGCCTACGCGGCGATCGCCGGCGGAGGTTCGGCAACGCTGCGCGCCACCGTCATGGGAGCTCTGATCCTATGCGGCTTGCTGCTCGATCGGCAGCGCCACTGGCCAACCACCCTTGCGTGCGCCGCGGCCGCAGTGAGCGCGGGCGCGCCGGGAGCCGTCTTCGAAGCATCTTTCCAGTTGTCGTTCGCCGCCGTGGTCGCAATCGTCGCCGGCGGCACACGCTGGCGCGACGCCTACGAGCGCTGGGCCGAGAGACGACTCCTGCGTATGGTCGCGCCTCGGGCCGAGCCCCTGCTGCGATGGTTCGCCCTGACCCAAGCGGTGACGCTACTCGCTTTGACCGCGACCGCACCGCTGACTCTCTATCACTTCCAGCAGCTGTCGCTGGTCGGAGCGATCAGCAATCTGCTGGTCGTCCCCATCATTGGAATGGGAGCTGTCGCCGTCGGACTCACCGCGGTCGTGTTGAACCCCGTCCTTCCCGGCGTCGGCGGCATCCTGTTCTCGATATGCTGTACGGTCCTCGCGGCCGGCGACGCCGTCACCACTGGATTCGCCGAGCTCCCCGGCGCGGACCTGCACCTGCCGGTGCCGAGCGTGGGCGAGATCGCCACCTACTACGCACTGCTCGCCCTCCCGCTACTTCAGCCCGGGCGCGGGCGCGCACTGGCCGCTGCGATCACCGTCGGGGTCGCAGCTCTCCAACTCGCAAGCTGGAGCGTCGAGCGCTTCACCAGCGACGAGCTGCGGATCACTTTCCTATCGGTGGGCCAGGGAGACAGCACCTTGATCGAGCTCCCGCGCGGCAAGACGATGCTCGTCGATGGGGGCGGCCTGTCGCCCACCTTCGACGTCGGCGAACGAGTCATCGCTCCCTACCTGCTGCGACGAAAGATCCGCAAGATCGACATCGTCGTCTTGACGCATCCCGACTTCGATCACTACGGCGGGCTTGGCCACATCGTCGAGCGCTTCGGCGTCGACGAAATCTGGACCAACGGCAGTCGCGGACGCGGTGAGCGGTACGACCGACTCCGCGACAAGCTGGCGCAACTGCCGATCGCCCAGATCGGCGTTGCGCGCGGCTACCGAAGAACGGTCGAAGCCGTCGAGTTGGTTGCGCTCCACCCGGAGCAGGTCGGACCCGATCGCTCCAACGATGCATCGCTGACGCTCAGGCTTCTCTTTGGCACGTTTTCCATCCTTCTGACCGGCGACCTCGAACGCGAAGGCGAGCTGACGCTCATGCGATCGAAGGACAGCCTACAAAGCACCGTCCTCAAGGTTCCGCATCACGGCAGCAAGACGTCGAGCACAGCCGCCTTCCTCCGCTCGGTGCAACCGACTCTGGCGGTCGTCTCGATCGGCCATGCCAACCGCTATCGTCAGCCGCACCCTGACGTGGTCGAGCGCTATCGTCGACAAGCGATCAAGCTCCTGCGCACCGACATCGACGGCGCCATCCAGGTTCGAGTAGCGCCCTCCGGGTCCATGCAGGTGACCCGCGGTCGTCGCTGGCGTCGTAGTGCGACCATAACGAAACCGTCGCACTTCGCCACCGACGACGCTCGAGTTCCGAAACAGAAGTGCTTCCGCTTGACAGGTTGCGAGATGGCGACGTAACAAACGACGGGATTGCACCGAGTCGGTGGGGCTGATGCGGAGCCGCCGGTGAAGGAGGGGGAAATGAGTCGGACGACACATCTCGGGCGTCTTGCCGCCGTCGTCGCCAGCTTGTGGCTGGTTGCCGGCGGCGCGTCACGGTCGCACGCAGTCTACATCGACGAGGATCAAAACCTCTCCCTGCGCATGCGAGCCTACTCGCAGTTCGCCATCCGGCTCCAGCAGTCGCAATCGTTGATCCCGGACGACCCGAGCCCGGTCACCGGCAAGCGCGAGGAAGTCTTCACCGTTCCAGGCGTCGAGGCGGGCCAGATGGTGCAGAACCGCTGGTTCTTCAATCCGGAGTTCGACGCCAACATCACCCCCTACCTCGGTTGGATGAAAAAGGGGTGGCTCAAGTGGCTCGCGCCCGACGACCTGCGCATGCGCGTCGCCGGATGGATCTTCTACGACGGCATCTACGACTACGGCCCGGACCGCTTCAACAGCTACCAGAAGCGCATCAACGCGAACTTCGACAACTTCGTCGCTCAAAGCGATCGCCCCGACCTGATCCGCGAAGGCGGGTGGTACCTGCAGGGGCGCAAGATCGCGATCGACGAGTTGCGCTTCGACAACCCGAAAAACCTGGCAACCAACGGCTCGGTCGTCACCACGAGCCTCGAGGACATCCTGCCGGGATACGAGCTCAAGGATCCGCGCGACCACTACGCTCATCATCGCCGCATCAACGAAGCGTACCTGAGCTACTCGAAGGGACCGGTGTTCCTTCGCGTCGGCAAGCAGACTCTGTCCTGGGGCGAGTCCGATACGGTCGCGCTTCTCGACCAGACCAACCCCTTCGGCGTCCTGCTCGGCGCTCCCGGTTTCTTCCAGGACATCGACGAAGCGCGTATCCCACTGTGGACCGTACGCGGCAGCCTCGATCTGTTCAGCAACATCGGCCCGTTCTCGAGCGGCTTCGTCGAAGCGTACTGGGTGCCGGGCACCATCGACACCAACGTCGGGCTCCTGCCGATCCAGACCGCCAGCCCGTACTCGGTGCCGGGCCCGGACAACGGAACCAGCAACCCGATCTTCCCGTCGACCTCGCAGTTCATCCTGATCGATCAGCTGCCCGAAAAAAACATGAGCAACAGCCGCTACGGCTTCCGCTTCCAAACCGTTTTCAATCGTTTCCTGACTCTACAGGCGTGGTTCTATCGAACCTTCCCGCAACAGCCGGTGCCACAGAAAATCGGCTTTCGACCCGAACCGGGATTGAGCCGTAACATCCAGGTGCAAGACTCGAACGGCAACCGCACCGAGCTGTTCATCGCCTCGACCCAACACAAGCTCACCTCGGTCTACGGCCTCGCCGGAACCTTCTTTTCGGAGACCATCGACGGCATCGTCCGGCTCAACGCGCAGCTCTTCGAGAACGAACCCGGCTTCATTCCCGAACGCAACCTGAACATCGGGACCCAGAGCGAGGCCGTATCGGGTCGCGGCGAGCTGCCACTCGCCGATATCCTGCGCTACGAGGTCGGCTACGACCGCTTCTTCTTCTTTCGCCCGCTCAACCCGACCAACAGCTTCATCCTGAGTGCATCGCTCGTCGGCTTCTTCAACTTCGACGAGACCGATCGCCAGGATTTCCGAAGCGCGCTGGTCAAACCGAGCCTGCGCGACGGACAGCAACGCGGCGCCGAGATCAACGACTACACCCAGCAGAACGACGCCGAGGCGCAGTTCCAGGTGACCCTGCAGTCGGACTGGATGCACGGCAAGTTGCAACCGCGCATGACCACCATCGCCTGGACGCGCGGCACCTTCGCCTTCCACCCTGCGGTCACCTATCGATGGAACGACTGGCTGCTCTTCGGCGCCGACCTGCAGTTCATCACCGGCAAGTACCAAAGCCTCGGATTCTTCCGAGACCGCGGCCAGATCTCCTTCCGGGTAACCTACCAGCTCAACTAGATCCAGCGGATTCCCCCCTTTGAAAAAGGGGGGCTCGGGCGGATTTTGCAATCGATCTCTTCCGACAAATCCCCCTCAATCCCCCTTTATCAAAGGGGGAGGTCCATGGAGATGGTTTCGTCGGTGATCCTCAGTCGACTTCGGCGCCGGCGGCGACGCGGGACCGGCAGTCCTCGAGCACCCATTTCAGGGTCTCTTGCCACTCGTGGCGTGGCTCCCACCCGGTGTGCTCGGTGAGCTTGGCGGCCGAGCCGACAAACGAAGGCACGCGGCGCGGCCGCAACTTGTCCGGGTCGACTTCGACCTCGACGTCGACCTCGCTGTAGCCGATCAGATCGTCGAGGATGTCGCGGATGGTCCGGCCGACTCCTGAGCAGACGTTGTACGCCTCGCCACGTTGCCCGCGCTCGTACAGCGCGACGTAGGCGGCGACGACGTCGCGGACGTCGCTGAAGTCGCGCACGACGCCGAGGTCGCCGACCAGCATCTTCGCTTCCTTGTCGCCGATCTCGATGCGCGCGACCTGCGTCGCGAAGTCCGGACATACGAAGACCGCACGCTGCCCTGCACCGGTGTGATTGAAGGGCCGCACCCGCATCACGTCGAGACCGACGCCCTCGGCCCATTGATACGCGGCCAGATCGGCGGCCGCCTTACTGGCGGCATACGGGCTGATCGGCCGCAACGCCACGTGCTCGTCGAGTGGTAGGTCCTCCGTACCGACCAAACCGTAGACCTCGCTCGAGCCGATCGAGACCACCCGCGCTTTGGGAGCGTACTGATGGATCGACGCCAAGACACGAATCGTGCCGATGGCGTTGATGTCGAAGGCCAGTGTCGGGTTGGCCTGGGCGTCGGGGACGAAGGCCACGCCCGCCAGGTGAAAGACGCCATCCGGCTGCGTCGTCTGCACGACCGCATCGACTTGAGCCTGATCGCGTACGTCCACCGAATGGAGCTCGACCCCATCCAATCCGCGGCCGGCAAGCGGGTCGTCCTCAGGCGCAAAGGCCGTACCGTGCACCTCGGCGCCGCGCTCGAGTAGCAGGCGGCCGAGGTG
>JANQHZ010000069.1 GCA_028282445.1 Candidatus Binatia bacterium
CATCACGCCCAAGCGCTGCAACACATTGAAGGGTAGATCCGAGATCGAACGATGAATGTCGTGCACCGCTTCCGCACCACGATCGACCGTATCCTCGACCAAACCCGACCGTTGCACGCGACGCTTGCCCGCCTTGCCTTTCGAATCCTTGCCGGTTGCCATCGAAACCTCCTCTGGCTCTCAATGGGCGGTCCATCCGCCTACCAAGTGTGTATTACAAACGATGACACTGAATGCAAGCGTATTACGAAATATTTCAAAAATTTACTCAAGTCATTGAGTTTCTCGACAAGGCGTGGGAGAAACTATGACATTGTCATCTATGAAAACTGACAAGAACACCCGCAAACGAAAGGCGTCGTCGCGGCGCCCTCGCAAGGACCGGTTGATCCAGACCCGGGTGCCCGAGGATCTCGAGACCACTCTCAAGGAAGAAGCCGAACGACGCCGGCTGACCGTATCGCACCTGATCCGCAGCGTTCTCGAGGACACCTTCCAGCTGGTCGACGATGTCGTCACCGACTTCGACAAGGTCGTCACCGACTCCGTCGATCTAGCCCGCAACGTCAGCCGCAATGCGCGCAAGCTCGCGGCCACAAGCGAGTCTCTGCGCCCGGCCAAGCCCGGTTGGGATCGCAGCCTTGGCGATATCTACGGATGGAACGAGTTGGTACTGCAACGTGCGGCAACGTGTCGGCGCTGCGGTAGCGACATCGAAAGCGGCGAACGCGGCTTCGTCGGCGAGAGCGACAAAGCGCGACGCCATCGGGTGTGGTTGTGCCGCGGTTGTATCGATCAAGTCCGACCGCCCGTTGACTAGCGCCGCCGCGACCCCGGTCGGGCTGAGTCACATGTGGCGGTCGATGAAGCTGCGCACAGTCGCCAGCGCGCCGGGGAGATTGGGTAGAAAGCCCATGTGACTCGTGTCGTACCAGCGGATCGACGGACGCCCCCAACCTCTCCACATCTCGCGCACGATCTCGGGATCGAAAAAGCGATCGTCCGAAGCCGCGATGACCTGAATCCGCTCCGGCGGGATGACCGCCTCGAGATCGTACCAGCCCAAATCGGCAACCAGTTGCGCAAAGTCGCCGCGGCTCCAACCGAAGCGACGCAGATCGCGACGCGTGGCGCTCATGACGGGAGCGTCGGCGACCAGCGCGTCGAGATCCATATGTGCGATCAGCGGCACCGATACCGCGAAGCGCGGCTCGACGCAGGTGAGAACCGACGCGACCGCTCCACCGAGGCTGAGCCCCATCAAAGCCACCGGCCGATCGTCGCCGCGCAATAACCAGCTCAACAGGGCGCGCGTATCGATGACGTGCTGGCGCATGGCCTCGAGGCTGCGAACCAGGTCCGCGGTCCAATACAACTCGCCTCCGAGCCGCGCCGAGCTCGGGGAGCGGCGCCCGTGGTAAGGCGGTTGCGGCTGAATGACCTCGACATCGAGGTAGAGTGCCATCCCGGTCAGCAGGGTGATCTCCTCGACGTAGCTCTCGGGCTGCATGTACCCGTGCAAGTACACGAGGCGCGGCCGACCGGAGCCGCCCTCGGGTCGGATCCGTCGCGCGTAGACGGTATGGTTGGCAACGTAGTCCCGGTCGTAGCGCTGTTGGAACTTGGGCTCGATGCAGCGATGTGGAGACTCGAAGGTCAGGTCTTCACTCACGACACCGCCAATCCGCCAGCGCTCGTCGCAGCGTACGCGCGGGGCTCTGCCGGGGCCGGGAAACAACTCTTTCTGCGAGATCCCTCGATACACGTCCAGGTCGGCAAGGGTATTGTCGACCGGCGCCGACACGGCCTTACCGATCAGACTGAGACTGCCCATCACATCGTCGGCATGGGGCAGCTCGAGAATGCTGCGGCGACGCTTCGCGACTCCCATGAGAGCGATTGAGCACTCAATCCCGCGCGCTGGCAAGACCGGTGAAACCCGACCGTGCCAAGGTCTTCTCCCGCAGAAACGGCGCAGTCGACAAATCGTCGGTTGTGGGTCCGCTTGATTCCGGAAGTCCGAATCCGCCGTCCTCCTCCCAGGGGATAATAATTGTCAGACCAGTTGACAAACAGACCAGCAATTGGCACGAACGAACCCATGGAAGCTACCAGCTCTCCGACTCTCACCCCGGTCCGGCGCCAGGCGCTATCCGACGCAGTCTTCGAACAGTTGCGATCTCGAATCGTAAGCGGCGATCTCGAGGCGGGCTCGCCGCTCCCCTCCGAACGGGCCCTGTGCGACGCCCTCCGCGTCAATCGCTCCTCGGTGCGCGAGGCGTTGCGTCGGCTCGAGCAGGCACGGCTGGTGTCCGTCCGCCATGGCGGGACGTCGCGCGTGCTCGATTACCGCGAGACGGCCGGCCTCGACCTGCTGTCGGCCCTACTGACGACGGACGACGGTCGGATCGACGCCCAGGTCGTACGCGGAGTTCTCGAGATGCGTTCCGCGATCGCGGCAGACGCGGCAAGACTTGCGGCGTCGCGCGCCGGGCGAGCGGCAGGCGAGCGACTGACCGGAATCTGCCTGAGGATGCGCGATGCCGCGGGCGAGCTGGTCGAGCTGCAAGACCTGGCGATCGAGTTCTGGTCGGAAATCATCGACTCGTCGGCAAACATCGCCTACCGGCTCGCCTACAACTCGTTGCGGGAGACCTACGACGTGTGCCGGGAGGTCCTGGCGAATGCCCTCGCCGAAGAGCTGCGCGACTGCGACAGCTACCTGGCGATCGCTGAAGCAGTCGGCACTGAAAACGCGGAGCAAGCAGAGGCTCGTGCTCGATCGTTGGTGCGCCGCGGCGAAGCCGGTATCAAGCTGGCTCTCGAGTCGGTCGATCCGACGAGCGACCAACGGGAAACGCCATGAGCGCGGCCGTCCGTTCGCTCGATGTCGTCCGCCTCGGCGCCGAGCGCCGCAGCTCCCCGCAGTCGCCATCGGACCTATCCGAGGCGCTTCGCTACTTCGTACAACGCGGCAGTCCCCGCCTCCTGATTGCGGCAACCGCATGCTGCATCGCGCTGCGAGTGTCGCTCGGAGGGTGGAGCACCTGGGATCTCGTCCCGGTGACCGCGCTCTTCCTCGTCTGGCCAATTCAGGAATGGCTGATTCACGTTTACGTCCTGCATTTCAGGCCGTTCGAGGCATTCGGCCGAAAAATCGACTTCGCGGTTCCGCGCAAGCATCGCCAACATCACCGCGACCCGGGGAATCTCGATATCCTCTTCATCCCCCTGCACTCCTACCTCTACACCCTTCCGGCCTCGGTACTGTTTTGGTTCGTCGCAACCCCCAACACCCAGCTCGCGCTGAGCGGCTTGAGCGCCCACTTCCTTTTCGCGCTCAACTACGAGTGGATCCACTTCCTGGTCCACACCCGCGTCGTTCCCAAGACGGTCGCCTACCGTCGATTGTGGAAAAGCCACCGCCTGCATCACTTCAAGAACGAGCATTACTGGATGGGGGTATCGCGACTCGGTGCCGATTGGCTTCTCGACACCACCCCGGACCCCCAAACCGTTCCGACATCAGCGACCTGCCGAGACCTGATCGGCGAAGGAAAAGGCGAACCCCCGGAATGAAACACGCCCCGCTGACCGGGACGTTGCGATCGGAGATCAGTCTTCCTTGATGAGGTGAACGTCGCGCTGCGGGAAGGGGATCGAGATACCCTCCGCGTCGAAACGCCGCTTCACTTCACGCGTGATGTCCCAGTAGACCGACCAGTAGTCCTTGGTCAGCGTCCAGGGGCGAACCACGAAATCGACCGATGAGTCGTTCAACGTATGCAACTTGATGGTCGGGGCTGGGTCGTCGAGGATGAGCTCGTGAGCGCCGACAATCTCGGTCAAAACCCGCTCGGCTTGGTCGATGTCGTCGCCGTAACCGATCCCGAAAACGAGGTCCACGCGTCTCCTCTTCTCGGCGGTAACGTTGATGATGACGTCCCCCCAGATCTTGGTGTTGGGGACGATGAGCCTTTGATTGTCGAACGTTCGGACCGTCGTCGATACCAGTGTCAACTGGTCGACGATCCCCGACACGCCGGCGGCTTCGATGATGTCTCCGACATCGAACGGCCGATACGCCAGGATCATCATGCCCGACGCAAAGTTGGACAAGGTATCCTGCAGGGCAAATCCGACGATGAAACCGGCAACACCCAAGCCGGCGAGAAGGGGGGCGACCTCGATTCCCAACTGAGAAAGAGCGATCAACACCCCGAATAGTAGGATGGCCCGGTAGGACATCGAGATGACGAACTCTCGCAGCAGGGTGGTGAATTTCTCTTGCGAGCGATCGAGCCCATGCGTGACCAGGCGCCGCATCAATCCGGCGAGAATCCGAAAAACCAGCACGATGCCGAGGAAGAGGAGGACTCGAACCACGGTTGCCGGCCCGTTGTCGCTCAACCAGGTCGCCGCCCGCTTGAGAAGATCGCGAGCCAACCCGGTCAGCACACCGACGTTGAGCGCACCGCGAGAGATCTCGCCGGTGGTTTCCACCAGGAGCTGGCGATACTCGACCGTATCCAGCTTGCGCTTCTCCATCAGGTCGAGGATCGTCGTCAGACTTGCCGCAGCCCGCTTGGACTCACGCTTCAACTGGGCAACTTTCTCGCCTGCCACCGTGGCGGCGTCGCCGGCCAGCGTCGAAGAGTCTTCGATCGCGTTGTCGATCCGTCGCGCTAACACGCGCAGCTGTCCGGCACGGAGCTCGGCTCGCTCGCCGAGCTCGGCGGCCACGATCCGGTAGTTCCGGCTCGCATCGGCGCCGAGCTTTTCCTTCAGCTCGGAGACCTTCAGGTAGTTGGTCAGCGCTTCGTCCCAAAACCGGTTCTGGCGAACCAATTCCCCCTCGATCACGAGTAGCTCCTCAGGCGAGGCACCGGTACGTTCGGCCCGAAGGCGGCTGATACTACTCTTACGAGGGGCGAAGCGACGTTCGATAATCGACAGAATCTTGTCGACAAACCGGCGGGTATCCGCCTCGAGTGCGGCGACTTCCACGCCCTCGGACTCCAGGCGATGGAGCTCTGCCACCAATCTCGGCAGGGTTTCGATCACGGTGTCTCGATCGCGAATCAAGCGGTCGATCAAAAGCTCGCGATCGTCGTTCTTCGCCGTCGCGATCTTCCCCATGCTCGCCGTCACCCCAGAGAGAAGACTACCCACCTCCTCGGACATCTCGCGGGCGGCATCGGTCGGCGACTCGACGACCTCTGTAGGGGCGGCCGACGGACTGTCCTGCGCTACTGCTGAGACACTGAGGAATACAGCGACCAGCAGCGCGCCAACACACTTCATCATCGATCGTTCTCTCGAGTGTTCAGAGAAGGGTGAGGGTGGAGGAGCGGCTCACTGGAACCATTCGTTTTGGTCGCCTTCGAAGGTGTAGCGCAACTTCACGAGATAACGTTGGTCGCTGGTTTGCGCGCCGTCGGCCGGTTCGGTGTTCCAATCGAGCTGAAACTCGAGCAGCAAATCGAGGTCAGCAATCAGGTCGAACTTCAAACCGGTCGTCGTCAGGATGATCACGCCGTCCTCGGTGATGCCAGCAGTGATCCTATCGTTGTGGTAGAACTGGAAGTCGCTGGTGTACAGATCCTGGATGAACTCGAGGTACCAAATAGCGGCAAGGTAGTCGGCGTCGTCGTCACTGCCCTTGAAATTGTCCGAAACGTACGCGGGGCCGAGAAACACCTTAAGATCGGTCGGATTCCCCTCGAAGAATCGATACCCGATTCCAGGAGCGATCGAGGTACGTAGATTCAACTCCTGCAGATCGTCGTTCTCGAAGTCGAGCAGTCCGCCGGCGAACCACTTCTGCGTGAGATCGCGTTCGTAGCGATTTCCGATCCGCCAGTTCGACGCCGTCGTGTCCCCGTCGTTCTCGGCCCGGTTGAGCTGGGCCTTGATGTCGATGTGGTTCTTTCCGAAGCTCGGGGCGAAACCGGCGCTGAGGTTGAACGTGCTCTGCTCCGAGTTACCAGTCGCCGCGGTGAGCCCAACGTCGAGGTTCGCGGTGTAGTGGAAGTAGGTCATCGCCTCTTCGGCGTGGTGGACGTTGGCAAGGTCGAACGCCGGTCCAGCGCGATCTTCATCGGTAATCTCGATCGGCGCGTCGACCACTTCCCCGCCTTCACCCGGTCGAACGTACATGTTGCCGTCCGCGTCGCGGACGACGTACCCCGTACGCTCGGTGCCGTCTTCGAGCTCGACGCTCAGAGTCTTCGTCGTCTCGAGCGACTCGATGTCGCCGATACCGATCTTGACCTCGTCGGCGATGT
>JANQHZ010000076.1 GCA_028282445.1 Candidatus Binatia bacterium
TCATTCACGAGGTCGCGCACTTCATCGGGTTGGACGAGGACGAAGTGGAAGCGGAGGGCTATGCGTGAGCGCGGCAGCCGTCTCCACCAAACGCGTGGACCTCAGTTTCGGGGGCGTCGAGCTGTCGATGCTCTGCGTCGCCGACCTCGACCCGCACGTCGACGAGAGCCTGTTGCTCGGGGCGGGCGAGGTCGACGAACCTCCCTACTGGATGCACCTGTGGCCAGGAGCGCGGGCGTTAGCGGCCCGGCTTGGGCAGTGGTCGTCATTGGGCGGGAAGAGGGTATTGGAAGTCGGTTGCGGAATGGGCTTGCCGGCGCTGCTCGCCGCGCGCTGCGGCGCACGGGTGGTCGCCACCGACTGGCAGCGCGCGCCGCTGTCGATGCTGGCGGAGAGCGCGCGTCTCAACCGTTGTGAGATCGCCTTGGTGCAGATGGATTGGCGTCAGGTCGCGGTCAGCGGTGACTTCGACCTCCTGCTCGGTGCGGACGTGGCCTACGATGCAGGGGAGGAAGACGCCCTCGTCGCCGCCTTCGCGGCCCGGGTCGTCGCCGGCGGTACGCTGCTGCTCGCGGACTCCGTCAACACCTACCGGCCCGGTTTACCCGACAAGCTGGAGATGGCGGGTTTCAGCGTGCGTGAAAGCAAGGCCAAAGAGATCGAAGACGGCCGCGTCGTTTGGGTGCGTTGCCTGGAGGGAGTGAAGCGGTGAATCAAAGCGGAAGGCGGCGTGGTCCCGAAAGCGGCTACCTCGTATTCGACATCGAGACACAGATCGACAAGGAACTGGTGCGGGACGTCTTCGCGCACGACCCCAACGCGACGCCACAGGTCGCCTACGAGCGATTTCGGGCCGACAACGACGGCGGGTTCCTGCCCCTCACGGTCCACGCGCCGGTCTCGGTGGTCCTCGGCTGGGTATCGCCGGGCCGCCTGCTGGAGAAGGTCGAGGTCCTGCGCGCCGAAGACGGAGGCGAGGAAGAATTGGTGCGCGCGTTCTGGCGCAAGCTCGAGCCGTTTCGGGGGACCGTCGTGACTTTCAGCGGGCGCATCTTCGATCTCCCGGTACTGGAGTTGCGCGCATTTCGCTTGGGACTTTCGCTGCCGTGGTACTTCAGCGGCAAGTCCGGATTTCGCGGGCGCAGCGAGCGGCACGAAGACCTCTACGACGTCCTGTCCAACCGCGGTGCGGCGCGATTGCGCGGCGGCCTCGACCTGCTCAGCAAGCTCGTCGGCCTCCCCGGCAAAGGCGAGGTGTCGGGTGCGATGGTGCAGGAGCTGTGGGAGCGCGGCGAGTACGAGACGGTGCACCGCTACTGCCGGCGAGACGTGATCCAGACCTACTTCCTCTTCCTTCACGTCGAATTGTTGCGCGGCCGCATCGACGGCGATGAGCTGAAGCGACTCGAGCAAGCGACGGTGGAGTATCGGCGGGAGTTGGAGGGCGAATGAGCGACGACGGCGAACGCTTCGAGCTGGTCAGCGACTTCGAGCCGAGCGGCGACCAACCGGCGGCGATCGACAGTCTGACGGCAGGGCTCGAAGGGGGAGATCCGCATCAGGTTCTCCCCGGCGTCACCGGCTCGGGAAAGACCTTCACCGTCGCCAACGTCATCGCGAGAGCCAATCGCCCGACCCTGGTGATGGCGCCGAACAAGACCCTCGCCGCGCAGCTCTACCACGAGATCAAGGCGCTGTTACCCAACAACGCCGTGCGCTACTTCGTCAGCTACTACGACTACTACCAGCCGGAAGCGTACGTACCGAGCACCGACACCTTCATCGAGAAGGACTCGTCGATCAACGACGAGATCGACAAGATGCGGCATTCCGCCACCAAGGCGTTGCTCGAAAGGCGGGACGTCGTCATCGTCGCCAGTGTCTCCTGCATCTACGGGCTTGGTTCGCCGGAGGCGTACTTCGCGATGCTGGTGTTTCTCGAGGTAGGCGAGCGCGCCGACCGCGACCAGATCCTTCGCAAGCTTGTCGACATTCAATACGAGCGGAACGACTACGACTTTCACCGCGGCACTTTCCGGGTACGCGGCGACGTCGTCGAGATCTTTCCGGCGTCCGAAGAGTCGCGCGCGCTGCGGGTCGAGTTCTTCGGCGACGAGGTCGAGCGCATCACCGAAATCGACCCCCTGCGCGGCAAGAAGCTGCGCGCTCTCGACAAGGTCGCGATCTATCCGGCGAGCCACTACGTCACCCAGCCCGAGCAGCGCAAGAGTGCAGTCGACGCGATCCGCGAGGAGTTGCGGGAGACGCTCGATAGGCTGCGCAGCGACGCCAAGTTGCTCGAAGCGCAACGGTTGGAGCAGCGCACCATGTACGACCTCGAGCTACTCGAGGAAATGGGTTTTTGCCCAGGCATCGAGAACTACTCACGCCACCTCACCGGGCGAGGGGAGGGAGAGCCGCCCCTGACCCTGCTCAACTACTTCCCCGACGATTTTCTGACCGTGATCGACGAGAGTCACGTGACGGTTCCGCAGATCGGCGGCATGTACCGCGGCGACCGTTCGCGCAAGAGCACTCTGGTCGAGTTCGGCTTCCGTCTCCCCTCGGCGCTCGACAACCGCCCGCTCAGCTTCGACGAGTTCGACGAGCTCAGCAAGCAACGAATCTACGTGTCGGCGACCCCGGGCGACTATGAGGTCGAGCAGAGCGGGGGCAGGGTGGTCGAGCAGATCATCCGACCGACCGGACTGACCGACCCCGAGGTGGTGGTGCGTCCCGCCGGGCAGCAGGTCGACGACCTGCTCGAGGAGGTGCGGGCACGGGTCGATGCCGACGAGCGGGTGTTGGCCACCACCCTGACCAAGAAAATGGCGGAGGACCTGACCGAGTATTACCACGAGCTCGGCGTGCGGGTGCGCTATCTGCACTCGGACATCGACACCATCGAACGGGTCGAGATCGTCCGCGACCTGCGGCGCGGCGCGTTCGACGTCCTGGTCGGTATCAACCTGCTGCGGGAAGGCCTCGACCTGCCCGAAGTATCGCTGGTCGCGATCCTCGACGCCGACAAAGAGGGCTACCTGCGCTCCGAACGATCGCTGATCCAGACCATCGGCAGGGCGGCCCGCAACGTCAACGGCAAAGTGGTGCTCTACGCCGACAAAATCACCGACTCGATGCGCAAGGCGCTCGACGAGACCGAACGGCGCCGGGCCATCCAGGCGGCGTACAACCGCGAGCACGGCATCACGCCGCAGTCGATCGTCAAAGCGATTTCGGAATCTTTGGTGCCCGGGCAGGTCGACTACACCGAGACTCCCGAGGTTGCCGAGCAGGACGGCGAATACGTACCGGTAGAACAGATTCCCGAGCGGGTCGCCGACCTCCGCAAGGCCATGCGCAAGGCCGCCGCCGACCTCGAGTTCGAGAAGGCCGCCGAGCTGCGCGACGAGATCCACCGGCTGCAGGAGTACGATCTCGCCATGCGCTGAGTCGGGCAGGGTTGGCGGGCCCGGACGGGCAATGACGCTACACGCAGCTATAAGTATGTTTAAATTGACAAAGCTCCCGGCCCCGGCTTAATTGGTGCCGTATAATCTCGCGGCAGGTAAGAAACTTACCGTGTTCAGAAGGTTTTGGGGGCATTGATGGGGAACGATTTCACAAGCGGCTTGCGGCTGCTTCGGGCTACGCTGGGTGGACTGGCGTTGCTTGCGCTCGCAACCACCGCGTCTGCGCATCCACAGACCGGCAGCCTCTCGGGTAGCTGCACGATCGAGGTGAACCGAGATCGACTGATCCTCAACGTTCTCGTGTCGAACTCGACCGAGCAGTCGGTGCTGAATCTCGAGCCCGGCGAGCTGCGCGGGTCCGGTGTCGGCGACGCCTCGGTCTTCATCCAGACCGCGCCCCGTCAGTTGCGCGTGCTATTGCCCGGCAAGACCACGATTTTCCGGTGGAAGGGGGAGGTTTTCGGAAACGGCTTCCTCGACCTTTCGGCGCTCATCAACGGCGATTTCGAGGACAGTGATCCGGCGACCACCGGGGTGATCAACTGCAGTCGTCTGACGGTTGGCAACCCCGCCAACCTGACGCCGCCACCCACGAACACCCCGCCGACGCGCGAGACCTTTGCGCCCAACGCGACCAACACGCCGCGCCGCGACGAGCCGACCCGTCGTCCTACCAGCACGACACGGCCGACGCGCACGCGCATGCCTAC
>JANQHZ010000096.1 GCA_028282445.1 Candidatus Binatia bacterium
GACACCGGCCTTTCAGGCCGGCGACATGGGTTCAAATCCGGTCGGGTACGCTACTCTTCATCGCTCGAAGAGCGATGAAGAGTCCCCTGCCCAAAGCCCTGCCCAAGATCATCGCAGCGTCGCTGGTCTTCGGGCGCGGCCGCAGCGTCGAAATATCCGTGCGGCGATGGTGGCCTCGTTTCACGGTACATCGAAGGCGCTTTTGATCGCCTCGTTCAGCTCGGTGATCTTTTCCGCGTCGCATGCGCCCATCTGCCGCTTCAAGCGTTGGCGGGGCACTGTGAGAACGTTGTCGAGGTTTGCAACACAGCGAACTGGGAGCCCCTGACGGCGGCCGAGAACGACCTCAGTGGGGATCCGCCGAACGGTTCGGGTAACGATTGTAACAACGACAGCACCGATGCTCTCGAGGACGGAATCTCTCGTTAGGATCACGACCGGTCGGTTACCCACGGGTGGAGGCAGTTCCGCCCACCACACCTCGCCGCGTCTCACGCGTCCTCGGCCTTCCAGTCGGGGATTTCCGGCAGTTCGCTCAGCAGCGCAGTCTGCGCCTCAGCAATGTCCTCATCGTCGAGATCAGAGATTGCCACGGCCTCGAGGTACAGCCGAACCGCTTCTTCCACAAGCACTCGCACGTCCCGGCCCTGCTTCTTCGCGAGCTCGCGGATCTGCTCCTCGACGCGCTGAGGAAGCTGAATGCTCATGCACAGAGACTACCCACGTCCGGCGAGCTCATCAACTGCTGGTTTTGACAGCTTTTGGACCCGGTGTAGTGCTGCCTCGATTTCAAGCCACGAGTTGTAGTTGTCAGGCCCGGGTCCGACCACCAAGAGGCGCGAAGCTAGAGAATCCCCGTCACGGTGCTCCTGGAAAGCCGCGAGGGCTTTGCGAGCTGTGTATGAAGCAGATTGCGTCGGCTCGAGACGCGAATCTCTGTCTGGGCTGTACCGCGCAACGGATAAACACAGCCGCAGGCTCGAGCCGAGACGCGGATCAGCGTGCCTTCGCGGCGCTCAACGCGGAGACGAGCGTGCGCAGGCGCTGCTCATCCAACGGTTTGCCCAGAGTCCACACCTCGGTATCCAGGCTGGGGAGAACTGCTTCGGCCTGGTGCCCCGTCACGAAGATGATGGGACAGTCGCGTCGAGCCAGCTCTTCGGCAATCGCGGTGGAGTCGCCCTCGCGCAGAGTGAAATCCAAGAGGGCCGCGTCCACTGCCTCGCAGGCGAGTCGTTGCAGCGCCTCCCTGGCAGTCGCAAAGGGCCCGACGACCTCACAGCCCTCTTGCTCCAGGATTGCTTGTAGCTGCATGCAGACAAAAAAGTTGTCCTCTACGACCAGAACGCGCAACTACGCGGCTCCCTCGCGGGGGATCTCGAAGCGCCACTGCAGGCCCGTGGCCGTTTCGCGGAGCTCGGCGGTGCCGCCAATCTCGTGCCGTACGAGGCCTTCGACGAGCCTGAGGCCCAGCCCCTTCCGGCCGATCCGCAGTGGAGCTCCCACTTGCTCTACCCACTCGACCTCGATGCAAGCTCCCGGGTTCGGAGCGAGCCAGCGCACCTGCAGGGTTCCGTCCGATCTGGACAGGGCGCCGTACTTGGCCGCGTTCATCGCAAGCTCGTGGAGAGCCATGCCGAGCGGCATGGCGGTGGTCGCGGGCAACATGGCACTTGGCCCCTCGACCTCGACCTTCTCCTCGGCGAACTGCGAAAGTGTCGACTGCATCATGCCCGCAAGGTCGATTTCGGACCAGGACGAACGAGCCAGGGTTTCGTGCACAAAGGCCATCGCCTCCAACCTCCCGCGAAAGGTTGGCAGAAACTCCTCGAGGTTTGCGGAACTCTGGGCAGTTTGTTGCAGCAAGGACACGATGCCCGCAATGTTGTTCTTCACTCGATGGTCGAGCTCCCGGGCCATCAAGATGCGCTGCGATTCAATCGCCTTTGCGGCGGAGACATCGCGGTGCACGGCGATCCAGATGGTGCCGTGGGTGGGGTGAGCGAACTCAGAGATGCTGACGTGGCACCAGAGCTCGCTTCCGCCTTTGCCGGCGATCAGTAGCTCGCCGCGCCACACCTGGTCTGTGGCCAGAGTGCTCTGGATTTCTTCTCTGAGCCGCTTCGCGTCAACCGTTTCGGAAAACACCACGTTCGCCGACTTACCGACGATTTCGTCCGGTCCGTAGCCGAGCATGTCCTCAAACTGGTTGTTACAGAAGATAATCGTGTCGTCACTCGTCCTGCTGAGGAAGACGCCCTCGCTCATATTCGCCAGCATGGTGCCGCGCAGCTTGAGCTCCTCCGCGCCCTTCCTGGTCTCGCTGATGTCGCGAGAGATCCCCAGCACGTTGACCACCTCGCCCTCGTCGTCGAACTCGGGATGCAGGCTCAAGAGCAGATGCGTGATGCCGTCGACAAGATCGACTTTGAACTCGACCTCTTTGCTTTGGCCGGTGTCGAACACCGCTTTTATGTTCTTACCCCAAAGCTCGCAGAGGTGGGGAGGAAAGCCCATCTCCTCGTGTGTTTTGCCGATGTATTGCTCTGCGGGCAGACCCGTCACTTCGAGGGCGGCCCGGTTGGCGAAAACGTGCCGGCCGTCTCGATCGTAGCGCATGACGTAGTCGGTCATGCTGTCGGAAATGGAGCGGTAGCCCGCGAGCTCCTGCTTCAGCTTGCGGATCTCCTCGAGCAGCTCTGCGGGGGTTCTTGGTGGCTTGGACGACGTCATGCTGAGGCGTTCGAATACGGTTCTACCTGACACGACTGTCGCCACCAAGCCTCGCCGCTCTAGCTCGAGACCACAACGGTACTTTCCCGACTTGTCTCCGGTATCCCGCCCCATAATCTTGCCCTGCGGAGTGAGACCGGAACCGGAGGCCGAAGCCGGACTCTTTTCGGCCGCGCCGAGCCGACCGCTCGCGCCGTACGCAGACGACGATCCTCGGCAAGCAGAACCCTTGCCCGGGCCGGCCCCCTGCCCTCGCCCGAATCAGTTTCCGGTCCGGCCGCCGGGCGACTATACTGCGAACCATGGACGGAGATCTCCGTGTAGACCGGTCAGCCTTCTCTGTCGTATCCCTGACACAGCCTTGCGACGACAAGGAGTATTGGTCGACCAAATCCGGAGCCGAGCGGTTGGCGGCTCTCGAGCTGCTGAGACAGGTGCTTTATGGCTACGATCCGGCTACCACCCGACTTCGGCGAGTTCTTGAGATTACTCACAGAGAGCGGCGTTGAGCACCTGATCGTCGGCGGCTACGCCGTGGCCTACCACGGCCACCCGCGCGCTACCGGTGACTTGGACATCTGGATTCGGATGTCCGAGGATAATGCGCGACGCACCGAGGTCGTGCTGAAGTCATTCGGGTTCGACCTCCCCCAGGTGACCGCCTCCTTGTTCACGATGCCGGATCAGGTCATCCGCATGGGGAACCCACCGCTCCGCATCGAGATTTTGACAACTATCGACGGAGTCGAGTTCTCGGACTGCTACCAGAGGCGAGTCGAAGTCGATGTGGACGGCGTGCCTTTCAAGGTGATTGCGCTCGACGACCTCAAGAGAAACAAACGTGCCGCCGGGCGGCCGCAAGACCTAAGCGATCTCGAACGGCTCCAGTAGCACCGCTTCGTCGTTGGCGCCCTGCCGGGGTCAGTCCCAAAAGAGACGCCCTTGTTGCCACATCGCGTCAACCTTGAATGCGCTTGGTTGGTCGTGAGAGCATCCCCGTATGCTCACTCTCTACCATGCACCGCTGTCACGGTCGTCCCGCTTCGTCTGGCTCCTGGAGGAGCTCGGAGCGGACTATTCGCTGCACATCACCAATATCGCGCGCCGGGATGGCTCGGGCGACGTCGACCCGGACAACCCGCATCCCGACAAGAAAGTGCCGGCGCTGGTCGATGGCGACACGCTGATCACGGAGTCGGCGGCGATCGTCGTCTACCTCACCGACAAGTTCCCGGACGCCGGAATCGGTCCGGCGATCGACGACCCCCAGCGCGGGCCCTATCTCTCCTGGCTCGCCTACTACGCGGGCGTGGTCGAGCCGGTGGTCAACATCGAGCTCGCCGGCCTCGCCGACAACCCGGTCCTGCAGCGAACGTTTCGCGACCGCTCGGCCATGGACAGCCGCATTCTCGCGGCACTCGAGCACAACCCGTACCTGCTCGGCCAGGACTTCTCCGGAGCCGACATCCTCGTCGCCAGCATGGGGCATTTCGAACGCACGATGCTCCCCGCCGGCGCCGCGGTCGACGCGTATCTCGAACGCTGCAACGCTCGACCGGCCCTGGCGCGCGCGATGG
>JANQHZ010000104.1 GCA_028282445.1 Candidatus Binatia bacterium
CCGGCGCATCGAGGCCGCCGTGTACGGGCACGAGATCGGGCATTTAGGTGACTCCTGTTGTGTTTGTAGTGAGCGACTGAGCGACCCGCGTCGGCCGAGAGACCTACGCTGGGGGTCGTTGGCCCGCGCAATGGGGCCGGAGCGCAAACAGCCAGCATCGCCGACAGCCGAATGGGAGTCAATATGTCGGCACCGTGCGAAGGGCGGACCATGCCGACAATGGTGAATTTGCTCAGGAAGGCTTAGGCGGAGGCGAGGCTAGGGCCGAGGGAGGTAGGAATGCGGCGGGTCCGGCAATCGCCGTCGCGCGCGACCACCGCTTTCGCGAATTTTGCGGGCTAGATCCGCTCGGGGATGCGCAGCTTGGTGTCGATGCGCAGTCGGCGCGGGTTGTGGATGCCGTTTTCGCGCATGAGGGCGCGAACCGAGACGCCGTAGCGCCGGGCGATCGAAGCGGGGCTTTCCCCGCGCCGGACGCGATGAATGCCGTGGTTGCCGTCCTCGTCGAGATCGAGCTTGGCGTACGCCAGTTGGAAAGGACGCGCCGCGTCGCTGGGCAGCAGCACGGGATATCCGCTTGCCGGGACTTTGCCGCAGGGCAGGGCCGGATTCAGCGCCTCGATGCGGTCGCGCTCCACGCCGGCCATGTCCGCGATCCTGGCGAGGCTGAGCGGTCCGGTGACGCTGATCTTGACCGTATCCGACTCGTCCTCTGCGGTGGCCCCGCCTTCGATTCCGAAGACCTGCGGTTGTTTCGCGACGGTGGCGGCGGCGAGGAACTTGGGCACGAACTGCGCCGTCTCGCGCGGCAAGAGGGATCGGTCGACCATCGTCCAGTAGTCGTCGATCTCGTTGTCCTGCATGATCCGGTAGATCCGTCCCTCGCCGAAATTGTAAGCGGCGAGCGCCAGATGCCAGTCGTCGAACCGGCGATGCAGGGAAGACAGGTACTGGGCCGCCGCTTCGGTCGATCGGATCGGGTCGTGTCGCTCGTCGACGCAGGGCTCGATGCGCAGGCCGAAGTGCTTGGCGATGGTCGGCATCAGCTGCCAGATGCCGGCTGCGCCGGCGTTCGAGCGTGCGGTTGCTTTGAAGTGACTCTCGACGATCGGAAGGTAGACGACTTCCTCCGGGACCCCGGCGTCGCTCAGCGCCTCTTTCATGCGCGGCAGGTGAGGGTGGGCGCGCGCGAGCGACCTGGCGATGATCTCGGGGGACTCGTCGGAGTAATAGTCGATGAATGCATCGACCGTCGGGTGTGCCAGGTCGAAGAAGTTGGACGGTTGCGGCTCGGGTGCGGCTTGTGGGCGCCGGTACGGGTGGGCGTCCTTGGAAACCATCGCGGTTCCACGCATCGGCTCGACATCGGGAGCGGTCGCGCCATAGGCCGCTCGCGGCGCGGCGCCGGCGGCGGGGTCCGGATGGAAGGTTTCGCGGTGGACTAGCGATCCGGTGGGCGCACATGCCCCGAGAGCGAGACACAGTGCCGGCAGAATCAGGAGTCGCGGTGTTCTTCTCGGAAGCTTCGTGCTGAGAAACGCCATCCTACCCCCCTCCCTCGGATCCACTGCGCCGCGTGGCGTCGACCGGACGAAATGCGGTTACCATACCTGGACGCAAGCGGGCAAGATCGCTTGCCCCGAACGACGGCTGGCTCGCGATGATGCCGCGCGATCGCCGACCTATTCGAGGTCGGCGCGGAAGCGAGCGACCAACTCCTCGAACTCGCTGCGATATTTCGCCAGGTTTTGCTCGGATTGCGACTCGAAGCGGAGAACCAGCACGGGTTGCGTGTTGGACGCGCGGATCAATCCCCAGCCGTCTGGAAGCTTGACCCGAACGCCGTCGACGTCGACGATGTCGTGCGTCTTGCGGAAGTGGGCGACGGCTCGATCGACAACGTCGAACTTGATTTCGTCGGGACAATCGACGCGAATCTCCGGTGTCGTGTAGCTCGGTGGCAGATCCGACAGCATGTCCTCGATCGTTCCATCCCCCGAGGCGAGGATCTCCAGAAGGCGTGCACCGGCGTAGACTGCGTCGTCGTAGCCGAAGTAGCGATCGGCGAAGAAGATATGACCGCTCATCTCGCCACCCAGGGCCGCCTTCGTCTCTCGCATCTTGGCCTTGATCGGCGAGTGGCCGGCCCGCCACATGATGCCGTTGCCGCCGCGCTTTGCGATGTCGTCGTAGAGGTTTTGCGAGCACTTGACCTCGGAGACGATGGTGGCGCCGGGGTCTTTTGCGAGGACATCTCGGGAGAAGAGGATCATCAGCTCGTCCCCCCAGATGACGCGACCGGTTGGGCCGACGACGCCGATGCGATCGGCATCGCCGTCGAAGGCGATCCCGATGTCCGCTCCGAGCTCATCTACGCGCGCGATCAGGTCGACGAGGTTCTCCTCGACGGTCGGATCGGGGTGGTGGTTCGGAAAGCGGCCGTCTTCTTCGCAGTAGATCTCGTCGACCTCGGCGCCGAGGGCCCGGTAGACGTCCGGCGCAACCGGGCCCGCGGTCGCGTTGCCTGCGTCGACCACGATGCGCAGTGGGCGTGCCAGCGGGGCGATGTGTTTCGAAAGGTAGTCTTTGTAGCGGCTGACGATGTCGACCTTCTCCTCGCCACCGTTGCCGCTGGGAAACTCGCCCGCCTGCATGATCTCGCGCAGGCGCTGGATTTCGCTGCCGTGGATGGATTTCTTGCCGACGCAGATCTTGAAGCCGTTGTGGTCGGACGGATTGTGGCTGCCGGTTACCTGGATGGCGCCGTCGAGGTCGAGGTCGAAGGTCGAGAAGTACACCAGCGGCGTCGGGCAGGTGCCGAGGTCGACGACGTCGACGCCGGCGCAGCGCATTCCTTCACGCAACGCCTTGGCATATCCGGGGGAGGTGAGTCGGCAGTCGGCGCCGACTCCGACTCGGGGCTTCGCCACGTTCGAGACTTCGGCGAGGTACGCCGCGTAGGTCCGGCCCAGCGCGCCCGCGAAGGAAGCGTCGAAGTCGCGTTCGGCTACCCCGCGGATGTCGTAGGCGCGAAAGATTCCTGAGTTGATTTCCATGACCGTGCCCCCGTCGGCGTTGCCCGGACGCGCTCAGGAAAAGGCTTGGTCGATTTTGGCGAGAACCTCTCGCTCGACGGCGGAGACGGTCGCGACTCCCAGGAAGCCGCCGGTCGCCTCGGCGACCTTGCGCGCCGGTTCGACGGTCGCGCGTCGCAACTGTTCTTTGTCGGCGGCGTCCAGTGTGGAGATCGCCGACTCAATGTACTGCTCCCAGGCCTCGAGCAGCGCCTTCGGCGGTCGGTTTTCCAACCAACCTTCGATCAGACCGTATGCTTCGCTGCCTTTTTCGATCCCGGCCTGGACGGCGGCCTTGAGGACGGCTTTGCTTTCGCGCTCGTTCATCATGCGGTCGGCCCACGCCACGAAGATGACCGGGACGGCGGTCATCGCGGTCAGAGTCGAGGCGGTCACGCCGCTGTTGATGAGGGCATCGAGCGCCTTCTGGTCGGTGATGCCGGACGCGGCGGTGAGCGCTTCGCGGGTGTTCTCGAGGCGCAGCTTGTCGAGCAACTTGGCGTCTTCGCTGTGGAAAAACACCGTTTCGAGGGCTTTCCCCCGTTCTCCCATCTGGTTCGATGCCATCGCCGCACCTCCTCTGCTTTGTCCGCCGGATCCGTCCCCGGCTCAATCAGTTTTTGTCCGCTTTTCGGGC
>JANQHZ010000154.1 GCA_028282445.1 Candidatus Binatia bacterium
ATAGCTGCTGAGTGCGGCTGCCGGATCGGTGACGACAGCGCTTTCGTACGCGCTTTCATCGAGCAAGCCGTTGACGTGGAGCTGCGCCTTTTGCGCCGCCTGCAGCTCATTCGAGAAGGTCGTTCCGCCGTCGGCGGAAATGCCGAGAGAGGCCAGGACCCCGCCGGTTTCGTTGTCGATGGTCATGTCGACGCCGGTGTCGTCGGCAGTCAGGACCAGAATATGCTCGTTGCTGCTGACAGAGACGATCGAAGCCGATACGCCCGTGGCGTTGGTGCCGGTATTGGCATTGTTGATGCGGTCCGCCAGGTCGTTGAGGCTGTCGCTGGCGAGCACTTGAATCTCTGTTCCGTTGATCTGGAAAGTGCCGGAGATGGACCCGGCGGCACCGCCCGAGGCGGTTCCGAGATCGTCGGTGGTCGAGGTGAAGCTGTCTGAGGCGATGCGGTGCGCGCGGGCCGTCTGCAGGATCTCGACTTCCGTGATGCCGCTGGAGGCCGACGGCGAGACGGTGACGCCAAGCAGATTGCCGGGCTGCGAGGCGGCCTGTCCGTCGGAGCGGCTGGTGGTCGCAAAGGCCGATTTTTGGCTGAAGATGTCGCCGCTGTTGTCGATCGTTCGGGCGCCGTATAGCCCGGAGAGCGAGGACTGAAGGCCGTCCAGCAGCGTGCGGAGCTCCTGCAGGCCCGTGATTCTCTCTTGGTTCGACGTGATGTCGGCTTCGATGCGGTCGACGGGAATGCGCTTGGCCGCGATCAGGTCCTCGACCGTCTGTCCGAAATCGATGCCTGAGCTGACGCCGGAGAAGCGGACACGCCCATTCTCGTCGGTTCGAAGCGTTGACGATGCAAAGAGATCGGACATTGCGCGGTTCGCTTTTCCTTAGCACTCAGACCTTGCGGTCCATGATCATCGCCAGCTGTTCTCGGCCGGTCGCGAAGAGCCGCAAGAGCTTGTCGCTCGGAACCTGCCTCAGAACCTCCTTGGTGTTCTGGTCAACGACCTGTCCGTAGACCCGGCCCGAGGCGTCGTCGTAGGCGATCTGCATGCGAGCGCTCTGAAGCCCGCCGGATTCCCGGCGTGCGAGTTCGTCCAGTTGACGCTGCAGGTCGCTGGGCGCCTGCGGCACCTCCTGAGGAGTATTCGCCAGCTTGGTTTGTGTTCGGTTAAGGTCCGTCGCCGGAGCTTGGCGTGCCGGAGCATCGGCCGATTTCGGCGCCGGTTCTTTCGCAGCTGCCTGCGCAGGTTGAGCGGAGGCAGGCACCACCGTGATACCTGTCATGGTCCTCTTCCTTCACCAACAAAGGACTCCGCCTTGTGATACGTCCCTGTCCCCTTGGGCGGGGAGGCGGAACGGAGGGGCGAACCCCTCCATTCCTTACCCAGACCCCGACTAGTTGAAGAGTCGCAGCAGGTTCTGCGGCATCTGATTGGCCTGAGCCATCATCGAGACACCGGCCTGCACCAGGATCTGCTGTGACGTGAAGCGGGTCATTTCCGCAGCCACGTCCAAGTCGATGAGCGAGCTCCGGGCGGCCTCGGTGTTCTCGGTCGCCGTCGCCAGGTTCGCCTGGGCGAACTCGAGACGGTTCTGAGAGGCACCGACGTTCGCACGGGTCTCGTTCAAGGTGTCGATCGCGTTGCTGATCGCGGTCGAAGCGGCATCGGCGGTCGACGTCGAGGTGACATCCGTGCCGTTGATACCCAGAGCC
>JANQHZ010000187.1 GCA_028282445.1 Candidatus Binatia bacterium
TCCATGCGTACGCGTTTAACTTCGAGCCCGCATCCTGGCTGGTACATTTCGCGGGCCACAAGAATTTCGCGACGCTGGCGGCGCTCTATGCGCCCTACGCGAATCGGTCAACCGCCGTAGATCCGGGAAGAAGAGGCGTCTACTTCCAGGAGAATGTGGATTACGAGCGCCCCAAGGGGCCTGACGAAGACCGTAGAGCGCGGCGCTTCGAGATCCACAATGCCGACTCCAACGCCTTCCTGAAGGAGACCGAAACGATCATCCGGAGCAACGGCTGCGATTGCTCCGTCTGCCGCAAGTTTCTGATCCAGATGAAGAACGCTTCGGAGCACGAGACCTGAGAGCCGGGGTCGGGACCAGAACCTGCCTCCGGGAGGGCTCTAGCCATCCGAGCATGGCACGGCCTGGGCGGATCTTCGCCTCTGGGGCCCGGCTACGATCGATCCAGCCGACTGTAGAGATAGACCTGGCTCGGGTTGAGGTACAATCGCCCAGCGCCCTTCTCAGCGAGTGCCTGATGAAAACAAACGTGCTCGCAGTCCTCGCCGCTGTAGCGTGCTCCGCTGAGGATTCCCTTCATCTGATAGATCGCGAGGCCGCCGAAAGCAGAGTCGAGCCGCACCAGTGCTTGACCGCGGCGGAACTCGAGGGTGTTGATTTTGTCGGCGTCGCCGGGTCCTTGCTGCCCGGGTTCCCGGAAGGGGAAGGAGTCGAAGAAGAAGTGCTCGGCGGGCGGCGCGCCATGCGGTGGCACGAGCAAACCGTTGCTGGTCATGCAGTCCCATCCGGACTGAGCGAAGCTGTGGGCGATTCCTTCGAGACTGAAGCCCGCGAAGGAATCGGTATCGAGTACGACCACGACGTCGAAGTGGGCGCAATTCGATGCGACCTGATCCAGGTAGCGGTTACGGTACTCGGCCATGGCCCGCGTGCGTCCCTGGTCGCGAACCTGTCCCCATCGCCGAGCCCCTATGCGCTCGGAGCTCACATGAACCCGATCGTCTCCGGCCGCCCACTCGGAGAGCAAGGCACAGGTCTCGTCCTCTGAGTCATTCTCGACCAGCACGACGCGGTAGTCAGCGAAACACTCACCCAGTTTTTCGATCCGGTAGCGGAGTCGCGGAAGTTGCCTTTCGATATCCCTCGCCAATCCGCAGATCGCCACCCGCAATTCCTTTATTCGCGACAAGCCAATTTGGACCTGCTGATGGAATCGCGCTTGCTGCTCACTGCTCTCGCAGGGAAACCAGTGTTCCGGAAAAGGGAATTTCCGAGAAGTCGCTAACTCCGGCTCGGCCTCAGCCTCGTACCACCGTTGATTTCCATCGAAGAGGGACAGCGCAGCCGCTTCCTCGTTCAGGTTCAGCGAACGCAGCCACAGCTTGCGGGCTTCTGCGGACTGCACCAGGGATTCGTAGCTGACCATCTCGTAGTCGAGGTCAGCCATTTCAACGTGTCGAAATATGTGACGGTAGGCGGACTGAATGTTCGCGACACTCTCTTCCAGGGATTCGACGTGCCCGCGATGAACCTGGGACCGGGCTACCGCGTGGCGATCCCGTACGACCACGAAGCCGGTTACGCTGTAGTCGCGCTTCCGCAGCCTTTGAACCATCGATGCGATGTCTGGGTACTTGCGGAGGTGCGGAACGCTGCGCCGCCAGACGATCGGATCTTCATCCTTGGGAAAACGAAGATCCCAGGGCTGCGTATCATCGGCGATCTGAGTGGACGATTGGTCCTGCCAGTCGCCGCCAAACCCGGAGTTGCCCATGCAGCCGGCTTCGACCAGCAAGTCGGTGACCAGATGGTTCCCGGAAGACTCGGCACCGAGAACGAGGTAGGCGCGCTTGCGGACGGGCAGTAGGCGCCGAACTTTCCGCCACCAGAAGTCGCTCTCGAGGTATTCCTGGTCACGCAGCCCGGGCTGCATCTGTCGCCACCATTGCTGAAGTCGGTCCTGCGTTAGGTCACTCAGGTAGCGCACAACGACGACCGGAAGGCCCTTGAAAGCCGCGGCGTGTGGCCCGTCTACGACGACCGGTATGGTCTTCAGCATCAAAGCCTCGAAAATCTCGTGCGTGTCGTAGCCGTTTCCCCAGGGCGCCAGCATGAAACGCGCGCCGGCGATCTTCTCCCAGCTTTCCTGTTGCGACGAAGCATCGTGCAACTGGCATATCTCCGGATGCGAGAGCATGAACGTCCTGGCATCCTCACGATCGTTGCGCGTACGGAGGATCGTCGGGTCCGGCTTCCATGTGCCGACGATCACCTCTTGCTTCTCGTGCAACCGCACGGAGCGCCTCAGGCTGTCCAGTCGAGAGAATGAATCCTCCTGCAGGAGCAGGACCGGATTAGTCCCAATGGGGAACGCCGCGATCCGATCATCATCGATATCGCGGTTCTCACAAGCGATCTTGTGAATCATAGGATGTCGCAGCAGCTGGTCGATATCGACCCTGTTCTGTGCCAGCGAGCAGTCGCCATTGCCCACGTAGAGCAGGACGGGCTGCGTCAGTCGGGGCAGAATCTGCTGCTCGAAGTCTTTCAGTCGCCCACTCTTGACGAATACGCTCGCGGGCTCCCGGCGCAAGACGTTGAGAATCGGCTTGGCTCCCTCTCGATTGCCCTCATCGAGCCCGACATCGAACACCCAATCGAAGCGGGACAGCCAGGGGCTCCGGATCGCTTCCGCCGGGCGATCTTTCAGAGCCATGTGCCAGGGTGAAGCGTGGCGGGTGTTGTGGAAGCGCTGCAATCTCGCGTCGACAGGCGTTAACCCTTCGAGGATTCGCGTCTCCACGGTAGCCGTAGAAGTAGGTGGGCCTGCCATGGCGCCCTGGTCAGTGCCCCCGGGCCTCGAGCTCCGACTGCGCGTCATCTTCCTGGGCAAGGCGCGCAAAACGGGGCCAGACCGATTCGTCCCTGCCCAGCGCTTTCAGGAAGGACCGTGTGTCGTCTTTGATGGACGCAACGAATGATCTCTGGGCCTCGTGATTCCACCCGGGCAGTTCGTCACTGAAGGGAACACGCAGCCCCAGCGGTACGAATAGCTGATCGGTCACGATTAAGGGCAGGTTCCTGATCGCCGGTCGTGTCACCGAAGCTAGTTCGTCCCCGGTATCTTTCGACAGTAGTTGCCGTAGCAACGGCGTGTCATGATACTTCCGGGCGCGCGGATTCAATTTGGGCGGGGCACTTTGGGCGACACTCTCGGGGGCGACGCCGAGAAAGTCATAGCAATCCGCCATGGTGCCCGCCGGGTCTCGCTCGAGGTCTTCGAGCAACAAGACGTGGACCTGCCACGGTGATGTCTCCCTCGTTATCTCGGCCAGCCGTGCGCCGTACATACAGTTCGGCACCAGTGCGAGGTCGGGTACTTCGTCGATGGCTTTGCCGACGTCGAGCGGAGGCGGTTCGAGGTTCGCAAAGGCGGACCATGAATGGTGAAACTCGCAAAACGAAGACTCAACGCGATCAAGCGGGTCGCGGGCGATCAACACAATCTTCATGTCCGGATTGTACTCGAGGAAAATCCCGCGAATGCGCCCCTCCGTCTTGCTTCCGCTGAACAGGACATTGCAAACCCCACGCGTGGCCGCCGTATGGATCTTGGCCCTGCCCTCATCGGAAAGCACAAACGGCGACTTGATCCAGAATTCCTCCAGGGGGATGACGAGGTCCGGATGATCGCTTAGTAGGCCGGTCAAAGTGGTGGTACCGCACTTGGAGAATCCCCCGACGACAAAATCGAGGGGTGCTCCCGAGTCAAATTCGAGCGGGCGCGGATTCTTCTTGCGTCCCTCCGCGTCGAATTCCTCTCTCAGTTTTGCCTCGTCACGTTCGAACTGGAGCCGGATTTGCTGCCGCGTGTCGTCGACCTCCTTTTGCCCTTGCTCGAGAGGCCAAATCTCGGACAGGAACCGGCGGAACCGGGCTTCGCATTTGTCCGTCGAACAATGCTCTTTCAGTGCGCTCGTCGCGTTGCGCGACATCTCCGCGTATGTCTCCTGGTCTTCCTTGGCGACCCGATAGCTTTCGAGATAGGCGCGGAAAAGAGAATGCGCATTGGTACGATGCTGCCAGGTGCGGTGCTTTCGCGGAAAAAGATGCGGGAACACCGCCGGCTCGAGCGAGCTGTCGACCACAAAGGCGTTGCCGTCGTTCACGTAGTCGGCCATGCCGGTGTGGGCGGGGGCAATGGCGGGCCGTCCGCCGGACATGGCCTCCATTAAGGGAATGCACTGGCCTTCTCCGGTCGACGCATTGACCATATAGCTCGTCGAAGCGAGCAGTTTCCGGTACTCGGCGTCATCGAGATGCGCCGCCAGCAAGACGATCCGGCAACGCAAGGGCTTGACGCCATCAAGCACGTGATTGAGCATTTGACGAAACCCCACCATTTGCCTGAAATGCGCAATCTTGAGCAGCAGGGTGGCATCCTCGCATTCGCCCAGGGCCATGCAAAAGCAGCGCACGATGTCCTGCCAATTCTTCCGCCCGTCATTCGGGTTGAACACCGAAACGTAGGTCACGCCACGCAATGCCAGAGAGCCGTGGATTCCGGGAGAGGCCTCCCGATCGGAGGGGTGCACTAGATCGTCGCGATCGATCAGGAACGACGCCTGGGCCCTTATTCGAGAGTTGTTCCCCGAGTCATCGGCGAGCGCCCTCGCATTCAACTGGAAGACTTCGCCGAAGTAAGAGATTTGGGTAGGCTCGATCCACGCGGCGGTCGGCGCTTGTCCGGGCTTCGGGCAATACTCGTCCCACACGGGCGCCGGAACCACGCACACCGGAAAGTCCTCGCCGAGACAATCCCTGGTGACCTGAGCCGCGTGCTCGGAATGCGTGATTGTGCAGCCCATGCTGCCGAGGATATGGCCCCAATCGTCGTGACGACTGACGCGTTCGCCATGCGGCAGGTCGGAAAACTCCCAGGCAAAGACGCATACGGTGGGACAGCGCAGCCGCGTGGGAGTCTGGTGTGGTGGAGTGAAAGACAGGAACAGACATTCATGGCCCAGTGCCGTGGCGATGTCATAGACCGCATCGACACGGATGTTCTCGTCACCGAATACCTCGACCACCGTCCCCAGCCTTTCGAGCATGGGCCGGAATCGCTCGAGAACGAAGTGGTAGCTGTATTCCGCCTCTCCCAGTCGTTCCTCGAGATTGAGGCGGGTGGTCTCTGCGTAGACAATAAAGATCATTCGAAGGTGGGGTTCGGCTCCGACGGCAGTCGGGACAGCAAGACCGGCCTGGATTATCTACCGGCCGCAGCCGTGCTTTCAACATCTCGGACCGCCTAGCTGTGGGTATCGACCGCCTGACCGAGTATCCTCATCGGCAAGGACGCAGGAGCACCGCCGAGCCGGAAGGATCCTGCCGTACCTTAGCAGTTGCCAAGTGAATCAGTAGTGCAGGCGACACGTGGGTGTCGCGTGTCCCTCAATCGAGAAAAAACATGACATTGACATACACGCGAGTGCTTCATACGCTTTGCGCTGTCTGTCAACGCGAACCCGAAGGCTGAGTTGGATCAAGTATGCCCCCACCACTGGCCGCGCGTCCCTTACTGATTGTCCCGATCCTCTTCCTCAGCTGGCTTGCTCCGGCGGGCGCTGAGAGTGCGGACATCCTCGTAGGTCGCAGCAACCTCAAGGTAACGGTCGGCGAGAACCCGAAGGTCCAGTACGTGGCTCGCGACGCTACCGGCACGTTCACGAAAGGTGCGGGAGTCGACGCGAGCGCGGTTTCGGCAGAGTTCTTCCTGGCGTCCGGTGGCGATGCAGCCTCGGTGTTGGCGATGCCATTGGGCGCCTATGACGGAACGAGCGGCTGGCAGATCGACGGTGACCGCGAGGCAGAGTATCGCAACCGCCTCGCTCCCGGCGGGGCTAGCGCTGTACGCAAGGCGAGCGTTCGCACCGGGAAGGTCGTCAAGCTCAAGGCCCGCGCGACGGAGGGATTCGCGCCCATGGTTGGGAGCACCGATCCGGTTTTCGCGGGCATGTGCCTCTACAACGGCGCCGACACCTATTGCTACTGCTCGGTCTTCGACGACTGCACGATCAAAGCCACCAGAGGTCGCGATCGCCTCAAGTGCAAGGCCGGGGGAGTCGACCCCAAGTGCACCGCGGTCACGCGGGGCAAGACGGCTTTCTCGGCACAAGCAGGGGGCACAGACGGCCTGCTCTCGCAGAACGACGACGCCTTGAACGATGTCGTCTCGGGCATGACGGATTTCGGTTTCGATACCTTCCACGGGTATTTTCTGCCCGATCCGGCGATCCCGGGGTTTCCTTTCGACGACTTCCTAGCCAATCCTCCCTGGTCAGACCCCACCCCACCGCAGGGCAGGTTCACGATCGATGGGCAAGATGCGCTCGTCTCCGAACCGATTCGCTTTGGCCCTAGCGACGTAATCGTCATTCGGGGGGTGTATTCGATGTCGAAGGACACGACGTGGTCCTACCACGTCGCGGTCGAGCACATCTTGCAAGATGCGACAGACACCACGGGCACGCCGCGGCGAGCGAGTCTCGGCGAGATCTCGATAAACCGTGCGTCTATCGTGGTGCCAAACCCGGACTGGGTCACGGACTACGCTTTTACGTTCATTACCGCCGACCAGGAGTCTCTGGACCTCGTCCTCGATGCCGTTCGCAACAGCGATTTCAATCTCTTGACCGGCGCCGAGGTGAACGTGCTTCCGGTCCCCGACATCATGATCGATGATGGTCAGGGCGGCACGATTCCAGTTCTTCAGGGCGACCCCGCGGCGTATCCCCAGGCGGAGATCTCGATTCGCATGCTGCAAACCCCGCTGCACGGGCGCAGTAGTGAAATCATCACCCGCCCGAACCCCAATCACTTTCCCTTTTTGATCTTCACCAGAGATCCCAGCCACCCGCCGGGACCACGCCTGGCGACAAGTCAGGATTCGAGCTCACCAGCCCACGAAGACTCCAAGAAGAAGGCCGCTCGTCGCTTCGACTCGCTGGTCAAGCGTGTGGTCCGAACCTTCGAACGCCCCCCCTACAATCTCTCGCTCGTCTCCGACACGCCCTTCGTCCACACCAACGGCACCGAGTCGACCTTCGGTATCGGGGTCGACGTGATCGAAGGTGGTGCGGGGTGTTTGAGCGCTGGGCTGGATTGTGGCTACGACGATCCGGTTTCCCTTTACAGCTGGCCGGGCGACTCCTTCACCGTCAGCGACGACGATTACTATGTAGTCGTTGGTCTCGATTACACGCGGCTTGCCGGCTTCGGCGGCCCACTAGTCCTCGACGGGCGTCTCACGCTCTACAACGCCCCAACCGGCACGGCCGGCGGTTTCCAGCAGGTTTCGGATGTTGCTTCAGACTTCAGTACCACACCCCCGTCCGCCCTTGCCGGCAATACCGGGGGGCTGCCACTGCCTATCGACGAAACCTTCGCCGGGAGCATGCCAAGCCGTCTACGCTCGCTTACACCAAGCGCGTTCATGCTCCCGATTTCGCGCAGCGCGGGCGCTCAGCCCGGGGTCAGAGGCGTCGAGCTCGACGCAAGCCTCTTCGACCCCAGCGAGCCCTTTCTCCTGATCGGTCGCCTGTCGCTCAATCCCGACACCGGCACTCGACCGGACCCCAAGCAGGTCGTACCGTGGCGTTTACTACGTTTCGAGGTGTCGTCGTGAAGACGCCAGAGCACGAGAAGAAGGACCGCATGGCCAAGACAACCCGACGGGGTTTTCTGCAGCAGGCAGGCGTCGGCGCAGCAGCCCTCTTTTTGGGCCCGGTCGCCATGCGCCCACCGTCGAAGGCTCTTCGCGCTACGGTAACCGTCTCGACCGAAATACCGAGGAAGCTAGATGCCCATTAGTTTTGTCGTGGACTACGCGCAAGGCGAGACCGGGAACGGTGAGATTACGCTGACGGTGGGGAATGCCGCCCCGCAGACGGTGCCTGCCTCTGGAAGACTCGACGCGGTCGGTGACAGCGTGATCTCCGAACACGGATTGAGCGCAGGCGTTCTTGGCGATGTGGCGGAGATCGAGTGTACCCGCACCTCCACTCATTCCATGCGTGTGGTGGCGCGCTTCTCCGACAGCGACGAATTCGAGCAAGACTACCTCGTGACCTACCTGGAACACGTAGTCGAAGACGTACCCCTACAGTTCTAGCTCTACGTGGAGATGAAGAGCCTGAGGGCGCGCGCGTCTTCCTCCATCGACCCCAGCAAGAAGCGAAGAGCGACGGCCCACTACCAAGGGCTCCCCCGTTCAGGATTGCGCCTGCAATTCTACGGGATGTTCCACGATCGCAGCTCGATCCCGAACGTCTGCCGAGAGCTTGCCTTCGGACTTCGTGAGACCGTTCCCGAGCTCGCTCTGCACTCGTACATCCGAGGGAGGATCGCTGATCGCCAGCTTCGCGACTTGTCTGGAATCGATCGGCAGGCACCACTTTGCTTCTTCTACGGCATCCCCGACCTCATCGATGACCCGGTGTGGAGCCATCCGACCCGCATCGTCGGCCTGGCGTGCGAGACCGACCGGATTCCGCCGCTTTGGGTCGAAGCATGCAACCGATTCGATCTGGCCATCGTTCCATCGAGCTACTGTGCGCGGAGCCTGCGCGACTCCGGGGTACGTGCGCCGATCCTCGTCGTCCCCCACGGCCTGGAGAAATGCTACCGACCGATAGGCGTCAAGAGGCGAGCTCGCCCCTTCGTGTTTTACAACGTCGTCAACTCCGACCGACCCTATCGCAAGTCCCTTCCGGAGCTGCTGCTGGCGTTTCGGCGCGCGTTCGCAGGGCGCGACGACGTCGTCCTCCGACTACGAACCGAGCCCGGCTTCACGATTCGCCGTGTGTTTGGTGAAGCAGGGGTCGCCAGAGACGATCCGCAGATCCAGATTCTCGAACGCTCCGACCTACCGACGGAGGAATTCGCGGCATACTATTCGGAGGTTCACTGTACGGTACACCCGTCGCGATCCGAGGGCTTCGGCCTGATCCCCTTCCAGTCGATCGCGTGCGAGACGCCGGTCATCGCCCCCGCAACCACCGGGATGGCGGACTACCTCGACGCAGACAACGCCATGCTCCTGCGCGCCTCGGGTGCCACGGTCAAGGGCGACGTGTACTACAACTGTGGCTCGCAACCGGTGATCGACGAAGACCACCTAGTCGAATTGCTTTGCCACGCAGAAGCGGAGTGGGAGCACGAATACGCAAGGGTGCGTGCCGTCGCGCCGGCGTTTCGAAAGCGCTATACTTGGACGGCCGCGCTCCGCGAGTTTCTGTCACTGATGAAGGACCTGGCCGAACTACCCGACGCACCAGCCCGTCGCGAACTGATTGCGGCGCGCGTTGCCTGATGGCCAGCTGATCGCAATCGTTTGGAATCGGTGATCGGCTTCAATTTGGAATGCGCGATCGCGTTCGATTGGAATCCGCAAACTTCGACGCCGGTCCGCAGAGACCTCAGCCCGTCGTCGACTGCACCCGCCGCACCCGCAGATCGGGTGGACTCTCGGATGATGCGGGCGACTACCGGTCGCCAACCAGTGCTAGACCGAGTCGCCCATTAAACATCACGCGGCCTTCTGAGGTCTCGCCAGAGCTCGACGAGGATTCGGTCCAGGCTCTGCAGCTCCTCCTCGGTGAGCGACTCGAGTGGGCGCGGCGGGGTGTAGATCCGCTCCAGCAGCTCGGTCCGCAACTCGACGCCGCGCTCGGTCAGGGCGATCATTCTGACCCGTCGATCTTCTTCGGCAAAACCGCGTTTGATCAGGCCGAGCGAGTCCAGGCGGTCGACGATGCCAGTGACGTTCGACGCGTCGCATCCCAGCGGTTCCGCAAGTCGGCCGGTGGCGACCGCTTTTCCGGGTTCGAGCAGGCAGAGTACGTGGCCCTGCGGCATGGTAAGGCCGATCTCGGCGCTGATGCAGGATTGCCTGGTTTGGATCAGAGCGGCCAATTCCGAAAGGGTCCGCCAGGCCCGAGATCCCGCATTTCCCATGATCCGAGCAAATATTGCACTGCTCGATATTTGACAACCTCAAGTAGTTGACAGTGGCCCTCGCGTGCTTAGGTTCTCGGCCATCATGACGACACTACGACTGATACCGACCGATAATATCGTTATTTTTCCGGGCATGGACGTGACTCTGCCGATCTCCGTCGGCGACGAGAAGCGCGTTCTCCTCGTGCCCAGGGACGACGGGCAATTTGCCTCCGTCGGTGTCATCGCCGACGTCGTACAGGCAGTACGCCTCCCCGGTGGCGTCCGCGCCACCAGTCTGAAGGGCGTCGAGCGGGCGGTCGCCGGATCCGCTCAACCTGACGGCGAGGGCAATTTGCGCGTCGAAATCGAAGAGCGGCCGGACGATAACCCTGCGCCCGAAGAGATCGCCGAACTCGAGAGGGAGTACCGCGCCGTAGTCGCGGAGATCCTCGAGCTGAGAGGCGACGATGGCCGGCTCGCGTCGTTCGTCCGCTCCATCGAAGAGGCCGGAACTCTGGCCGACACCTCCGGATATTCGCCCGATCTCAGCTACGCGGACAAGGTCGAGCTGCTCGAGACCTTCGACGTTCGCAAACGGTTGCAGAGGGCGCTCGAGCTTCAGCGCGCCCGCCTCACCGAGATGCAGCTGCGCAAGAGAATTCGCGAAGACGTCGATTCCGGTTCGCAGAAGGCGCAAAAGGAGTACGTCCTGCGCCGC
>JANQHZ010000235.1 GCA_028282445.1 Candidatus Binatia bacterium
ATTTCGATGTCAACGGCCAGCCCGCCGGCAGTGAGTTTCAGGTCAACACCTATACTACCGAAAGCCAGATCGCCCCCGCCATCGCGGCCGATGCGAGCGAAAACATCACTGTCGTTTGGCAGAGTCGCGACCAAGATGGCGACGATTGGGGCGTCTTCGGGCAGAGACTCGTTGCATTGGCAGAGAGGAGACGTCCAATCGGAGAGCCGTTCGCACGGAATGTTGTTCCACCCGCCTCGCGCACTCATGTCGGAACGGGGGTAGTCGCCGAAACGACAAACGCAGCCGCTCACGCCGCTCGTCCCCGCGTCGCCAACAGCTAAGTTACTGGGGCAGGCAACCCCGACCGAGAAATTCCCGCTGCATTCACAATCACCGAGCCACCGTGGCGCGAGCATCGTCACCAACAGGTACTGACGACGCCGGCGTCGACGATCTGGCGATCCTTCGTGATCAGGGTGAGGCCACGGACGCGCGCCGTGGCCGTGATTACGCGATCGAAGGGATCGCGTTGCGGTATGTCGAGCGAGACGGCGTCGGCGGCAACCCGCGCGTCGAGGGGGATCACGAGGAGCTTCTCCTCGAAGGCCGCCAGCCCGGCGTCCAGGCTCGGCCTGAGCTCGACCGTCCCGCGTTTGGCAAGCAGCGCGATCTCGAGGAGTGAAATCCCGGCGATCGCAACAGCTTCTTCCTCTTCGATCGCCGCTCGCGCGTCGGTACCGAGCCTCGCACTGCCCTCCAGGAGCCAGATGGCTGCGTGCGTGTCGAGGAGGTAGCGGGCAGTCACAACGACGGATTCCAGTCCGTCTCCGCGGCACCCGAATCGGTTTCGTTTAGATGCTTGGAATCGACTGTCGACGCCAAGCTGCCAAAGAGAGAGCGTCCCGCCGGTTTCTCCGCAGTCAGGATCAGATTGCCATCCCGCGTACGGATGACGACCCTCTCTCCGGCGAGAGCGGCACGACGGATCTTGGGAAAATTCCGCAGCAACTCGCTGACGTTCGTTTGCATGTCAAGTAATTTGTCATGCAAACTGGCGCGCGTCAAACGAAAGGAGTGCCGGTCGTCGTGGCGGCCGCGCCCACCATTGCCTCTGCAAAGGTTGCCTTTGCTAGGGCGCTTCCACGCTCGGACACACCAACCGTTCTGGCGCGCAGACTCCTAGGCCAATATTGACCTTGGCACATCGGCTCCGGCCTCCGACCCGGGGTCGTACGCCGTCTCCGGTTTCAAACCTCGCTGAACAACAGCGGGTTGAGCGGGCCCGCTGCGGCGTCGCCCGGTTCGCATCCTTCGAGCCACGCGTCGCGGTCGAAGCGGCGCGCTGGGTGATCGATCGCTCCGACACGGGTTCCGTCGGCGTAGTAGATGACCGTCATCACCTCACGCATGCGCCCGGTGTGGTTGGCTCCCGCTCCGTGCACCGTCCAGCCCGAGTGAAAGGTTGCGTCGCCGGCCGCAAACGGAGCGTGATCGCGGACCCGGAGCTCGCGCCGCTCGACGATCTTGGCGAGCTCGCGCTCGGATTCATCGCCGATCGAGAACTCCCCGAGATGGCCGAGGCGGTGCGATCCCGACGCGAAACGCATCGGCCCCATCTCCATCTCGACACCGACCAGGGGCATCCACATGGTGATGGCTTGGTCGGTTTCGAGCGGCCAGTAGAACTGATCCTGGTGCCACGGCGTCGCTCCGCCGCCCGGCTCCTTCAACAGGCCCTGATCGTGATACAGCCGGACCCCATCCACGCCCATCAACCTCGCCGCCACCGCCGCGAACCGCCGCGCAAACACGAACTCCTGCACCAGCTCGTCCTGACGCCACAGATTGAACAACTGGAGAAACGCCTTGCCGTAGGTATCCCGCTCTTCGAGAGGGCGGTGGTCGTATCGAGCCTTCTGTCCCGCCTTCAAGATCGCGGGGCGGTAGCGTGCGATCTCATCCGCAGCCGCCAACCCGCGAACGACAGCGTGCCCATGGCGGCGGTAGGATTCGATCGCCCGCGGGTCCAGCTCGAATACGTCGTGCATCTCAAAGCAATCCGTTACCGGGTCGTTCAGCGGCGGGATCCCCCCAAGGACAGAATTCCCAGCACCAATGCAATGGCGAAAAGGAACAGCGATCCTGCGGGCGCCCCGAACAACACGGCACTGCCGCGCTCGAGCGTCAACACGCCGCACAGTGTACACGCGCCCGCCAGTGCGGCCTGGCGGTTGCGTCGTTGCGCATCGGCATAGCCTCGGCGCCACCGGAGATTGTGCTCGTCGCGGTCGCGCAAGCCGTTCTCCGCGGCTTTGAGGTAATCCAGCGCCGCACGCGAGATCTGCTGCGCGTCTCCGGCAGCGTCGGAGAGATCGCGAACGACGTCGTAGCCGCTCTGCACCAGACGCTGCGGGTCGAAGCGTTCGGCCGCCAACCGCGCCACGCGCGGCCGCGCGGCTTCGACCATGTCTAGATCGGGAACCAATTGCTTGGCGACGCCCTCCATAGTCATCACCGCTTTGAAGGTCATCGTGTAGTCCGGAGGCATCGGGACACGATGCAGCAGAGCGATCTCGACGAGATCGCCGAAGAACGCCGCCATTTCGATCTCGCTGATCGTCTTGCCCGCGAATCGTCGCTCCAGACAGTCGGCAAGGTCGGCTTCGAACGCGGCATAGCCTTCGCCGCGCGGGGCGCGGTCACCGAGCCGCCAGTAGATGCGCGCGAGCCCGGGATAGTCCTTGCGGCCAAGCGCGACCATCATATCGATCAGGTCATCGCGCTGTCGCGGGGTCAGACGACCGCACAGGCCGAAGTCGAGAAAACACAGCGTAGCGTCGGCACGCACCAATAGATTGCCGGGATGAAGGTCGCCGTGAAAGAAGCCGTCGTCGAAGATCATCTTCAGCACGGCGTCGATGCCGCTGCGCACCACCTTCTCGATGTCGAGGTCGGCGTCCGACATCGCCGTCAGCTTCACCCCGACGATGCGTTCCATCGTCAGGATGCGCGCAGTGCTGAGCTCGGCGAAGGGGATCGGAAAGTGAATCCCGTCGACGCCTGCGAAGTTCGTGCGAAAGCGGGCGATGTTGTCGCGCTCGTTGTGGAAATCGATCTCCTTGCGAATCGCGCGCTCGAACTGGTGAACGATTCCGGTCGGCGTATACAGCGTCGCCTCCGGGAAGTTGCGCTCCAAAGCCCCAGCCAGGTAGCGCATGATCTCGAGGTCGGCTTCGATCTTCTCGGCCAGCCCCGGTCGTTGCACCTTGACGACGACCTCTTCGCCGCTCCCGCGCAACCGCGCCGTGTGCACTTGCGCGATCGAAGCCGAGGCGAGCGGCGTCTCCGAAAAGTCCTCGTAGACCTCGTCGACCTCTCGCCCGAGCTCTTCGCGTACGGTCGAACGGACCGAGTCGATCGGCATCGCCGGCACGTCGTCTTGTAGGGTCTCGAGCTCGACGATCAGCTCCGGTGGGAGCAGGTCGCGACGCGTCGAAAGGATCTGGCCGAACTTGATGAACGTCGGTCCGAGGTCGTGGATGGCTAGTACGATGCGGCGCTCGATCGGGGTGTCGTCCGCTTCGACCGAGCCGAGCTCGAGAATCTTCTTGAGCGCCCAGCGCTCGTCGAGCTGCATCTCCCGCACCAAAGCGCCGAAGCCATGTCGAACGAGCACCGTCACGATCTGCGTCAGCCGATTGGCGTCGCGGATCAGAGACTCACCGGTCCGATAACTGTCGTATGCCCGTCGAAGAGCCGTGGCCATGCAACCAAAACTCTATCGGAGTTGGGGCGAGCTAGTCCAATCAGACTAGAGCAGGCTGAGGCTGAGGCGAGGCAAAGGCTGAGGATGGTAGGGATGCATCGGGAACGGCAATAGCCGTCGCGCTCCCCGCGACCACCTCCCTCAGCCTCGCATGAGCCTCGATCTACTGGGATCCGACGAGAACACCCCACCCCGCCACGACAACCATTGACAGGCCATGCACAGGGGGCGATGCAGGAAGGCCATGACCAAGATCGAGCGCCCCGAACGCAGAACCACCCACGAAGTCCTCAACCAATCGAAGCCGCTGATCGGTTATAACGTATTCGAGCAGGATCGCGCGCTCACCGAGGCGCTCGACCGCGAGAACGCCGCATGGGCGAAAGAGCGCGCACAGAAGATCGGCGAGCTTGCCGGTGGCGATGCGATCGAGCTTGGCTTCCAAGCCAATCAGAACCCTCCGGTGCTACGCTCCTACGATCGTTTCGGCCACCGTGTCGACGAAATCGACTTTCACCCGGCCTGGCACGAGCTGATGCGCATCTCGATTGAGAACGAGCTGCACTCGCTCCCCTGGCGCGACCCTCGACCCGGAGCGCACGTCGCGCGCGCGGCGATGTTCTCGGTGTTCTCGCAAGCCGAGGCCGGACATGGCTGTCCGATCTCGATGACCTACTCGGGTGTCCCGGCCCTACGCGTGCAACCGGAGCTGGCACAAGAGTGGGAACCACGCCTGACCTCGCCGCACTACGACAAGCGCTTCATGCCGTCCGATGATAAGCGCGGCGCTATCTGCGGCATGGCAATGACCGAGAAACAAGGCGGCTCGGATGTACGGGCCAACACCACACGTGCCGAGGCGATCGGCGCCGGCGGTCCCGGAGGGCAGTACATCATCACCGGCCACAAGTGGTTCTGCTCGGCGCCGATGTCCGACGCATTCCTCGTTCTCGCCAAGACCGACAAGGGCATCTCCTGCTTTCTGCTGCCGAATTGGCTGCCCGACGGAACCCGCAACAACATTCTCGTACAACGATTGAAGGACAAGCTCGGCAACCGCTCCAACGCATCATCGGAAGTGGAGTTCGACCGCGCATGGGCGCGCATGGTCGGCGAGGAAGGCCGCGGTATCCCGACCATCATCGAGATGGTGAACCACACGCGGCTCGACTGCATCATCGGCGCCAACGCGATGATGCGACAGGCTGTCGCCCAGGCGACGCACCACTGCTCGCACCGCAGCGCGTTCGGTAAACGACTGGTCGAGCAGCCGCTGATGCAGAACGTTCTCGCCGATCTCGCCGTCGAATCCGAGGCGTCTACCGTCAGCATGATGCGGCTCGCCCGGGCCTAC
>JANQHZ010000253.1 GCA_028282445.1 Candidatus Binatia bacterium
ACGACCTGCGCCCGGGTCGGCTGCATGCCGTCGAAGCTGTTGATCGCGGCCGCCGATCGCGCTCACGAGATCGGCGGCGCGGCAGAGTTCGGGATCCGCTCGGGCCCGGTGGAGATCGACGGCCCCGCGGTGCTTGCGCGGGTGCGGCGCGAACGCGATCGCTTTGTGGGCTTCGTGATCGACTCGGTCGAACGCCTGGCTGCGGAGGCTCGTATCCGCGGTCGCGCGAGATTCGTCGCCCCGACCGTACTCGAAGTGGACGATCACACTCGCGTCGAGGCGGGCGCGGTCGTCATCGCGACCGGTTCTCGACCGATCGTACCGCCGACGATTGACGTGGCGCCCGAGCGCATCGTGACCAGCGACGAGATTTTCGAAGTCGACGATCTGCCGTCCTCGGTGGCGGTCGTCGGGACCGGCATCATCGGGCTCGAGCTCGGCCAGGCGCTGACCCGCCTCGGGGTGCGAGTCTCGCTCTTCTCGCGATCCGATCGACTGGCCCAGTCGACCGACCCGGAAGTGCGCAGCGTCGTGCGCGAAGTTTTGTCGCGCGAGCTCGATCTCCATCTCGACGTCGAGGTGTCGGCCGAAGACAGTGGCAAGGGGTGTCTCGTTCGCTGGCGGACGAAAGAGGGCGTCGAGTCCGAGGGCATGTTCGATCTGGTGCTCGCGACTTCCGGACGGCGACCCAACGTCGACGGAATCGGCCTGGAGAACTGTGGCATCGAGCTCGACGACCGCGGCATTCCGCTCTTCGATCGCCGCACGATGCAGTGTGGCGACTCGCCGATCTTCATCGCGGGCGACGTGAATGGCGAACGTGCACTGCTGCACGAGGCCTCCGACGAGGGGCATATCGCGGGGGCCAATGCGGCGCGCTATCCGGACGTGCGCGCGCAGATGCGGCGGGTGCCGCTGTCCGTGACCTTTACCGATCCTCAGATTGCGATCGCCGGCCGTGCGTACGCCGATCTCGACCCCGATAAGATCGAGGTTGGGCAAGTGAGCTACGCCGACCAGGGGCGGGCGCGTGTGATGGGGCAGAACGCCGGCATCGTCCGGCTGTACGCCGATCGCGAGTGCGGCATCCTCCAGGGAGCCGAGATGTTCGGGCCGCGCGTCGAAAACACCGCCCACCTGATGGCGTGGGCGATCCAGAGCCACTTGAGTGTCGGGCGGGCACTCGACATGCCCTTCTACCATCCGGTGGTGGAGGAGGGGATCCGCACGGCTCTGCGCGATCTTTGCGGTAAGCTGAAAGTGCACGCGCCGCCCAAGCCGCACGATCTGGAGTGCGGGCCGGGAACTTGACGCCCACGCCTCGAATGCGGCCGGCGCAAGGCCTCACCGCCGAGGTTGTCATTTTGCTCGTACGTGATTGGGTTGCGGAAGACGACCTCTCGCACTTTCCATACCGCGGAGGCGAAGGAGCAAGATGATTTCCCTTCAATCCCTCACGATCCTGAGCACGAGCTGCATCGTCTTGAGCGGCCTCAGCTTGTTGCTGGGCTGGTACTTCATTCGCGGCAAGCAGATCGATCGCCATAAAGCAGCCATGCTCACCGCGTCGAGCTTCGCGGCGCTGTTTCTCGTATTCTACGTGACGCGCTGGTCGATCTACGGCTCGAAGGCGTTCCCGGGCGCCGGCGGTTGGAAGACCTTCTACCTGATCAACCTGGTTCCCCACATCATCTTCGCGATGATCCTGGCGCCCTTGGTGTTGCGGCTGCTCCATCTGGCGTTGCGTAAACGCGACTACGTCGCCCATCGCAACCTGGCTCGCTACGTACTGCCGATGTGGTTGTACGTGTCCGCATCGGGCTGGCTGATCTACTATCTGCTCTACGTAAAGACCTACGGATGAGGCTCGAGGGGCAGGTCGCGTTGGTTACCGGCGCCGGGTCCGGGATCGGCCGGGCGATCGCGCTGGCGTTCGCCGCCGAGGGTGCGCGGGTCGCGGTCAACGACCTGATCGAGGAGTCGGCGGCCGCAGTCGTCGCCGAGATCGAATCCGCCGGCGGAATTGCGATGGCGGTTCCAGCGGATGTCGCCGACGGCCGGGCGGTGCTCAAGATGTTCACCCGCTTCATGACCGTATGGGATCGCCTCGACATCGTCGTCAACAACGCTGGTGCGTTGTTTCTCGAGCCTCATGTGATCGCCAACATGGAGGCCCAGCTCGGCGAACGAGTCGCCGGCGGGGCGGTCGAGACGCCGCTCGCCGCGACCAGCACGATCGAGGATGGAGTCTGGAGACGAACCTTTTCGATCCACGTCGACGGCACGTTCTTCTGCACGCGCGACGCGCTCAAAATCATGGAGGTTCGTCGCACCGGACGCATCATCAACATGGCGTCGGTGGCTGGGATCGCGGGACTTGCCGGCTCGCCTGACTATAGTGCGGCCAAGGCCGCGATCATCGGCTTCACCAAATCGGTCGCGCGCGAGGTCGCGCATCTCGGGATCCGAGTCAACGCGATCGCTCCGGGTTTCGTCGATACGCCACTGCTCGACGAGCTGCCCGAGTCGGTCAAGCTGGCGATTCTCGCGCAGACGCCCTGCGGGCGACTCGGCAGCGCGGAAGAAATCGCCGCGTTGGCAGTGTTCCTCGCCGACGGTGCCGGCGACTTCGTGACCGGCCAGGTCATCAGTCCTAACGGCGGCTACACTATATAGCCGTCTCCGACGAAGTCTGTTCGCGCTCGTCGGGTCGTTTTTCGCTGGTCCCCGCCGACTGGTACAGCTACTCGGCTGCGGCGACCGGCTGCCCGGCGATCTCGGTTTCCAGCAGTCGCGCCGGAGGCTTGATCAGATCCCAGGTGACACCGACCCAGGACAGCGCGGTCAGGATGTAGAAGGTCATGTCGACCTCCCACCAGAAAAATCCCTGACGCACCGAGTTCATGTAGTGGTGGTGGTTGTTGTGCCAGCCCTCGCCCATGGTGAGCAGCGCCAGCCAGACATTGTTGCGACTGGTGTCGGTGGTGTCGTAGCGGCGCGAGCCGTAGACGTGCGACAGCGAGTTGATCGTGAAGGTGGCGTGCCAGAGCAAGGTGGTGCTGACGAAGAAACCCCATACCAGCCAGCTCGCGCCGCCGATGGCGAAGAGGGCGACGGCGAGTGCGACCGGCGGTACCAGGAAGTGCTCGTTGAGCCAACGCAGCTCCGGGTACTTGGCGAGGTCGGGGATACGGTCGTAGTGGGTCTCTTCGTGGTCGGGCGAGAGGATCCATCCGACGTGGGAGTGCCAGAAGCCGTCGCGGCTCGGCGAGTGAAGATCTCCTTCGAGATCGGAGTACTTGTGGTGGACTCGGTGGTTGGATGCCCACCACAATACGCCTTTCTGCACCGACATGGTGCCGAGCAAGGCCAGGAAGAACTGGAAGCCGCGGCCGGTTTTGAAGCTGCGGTGGGAAAAGTAACGGTGGTAGCCGGCGGTGATGCCGAACATGCGCGCGAAGAAGAGCGCGAAGCAGAGGGCGACCGCGCCCCAGGAGAAGTCGACGAAGAAGACCAGCCCGCAGGCCGCATGAACCGCCCAGAAGGGGATCGAGGCGAGGCCGTGCGATTTGAAGGTGCCGCTCGGTATGACTGTGTTGGACATCGGGACTCCAGGATGGGTTGCTATGGCCGTCGCCGGGCTTCAGGCTTCGGCGGCGAGAGCGGGTCGAGCGGCGTCACGCGTGCGCGCTCGCCCGGGTGAATGTAGGTTCAACGATCATGCCGTTCGACGATAGCCGACGGAGTGTCACGGTTCGGTCACCGGATGGGCACTCTCTGGTAAAATATTGCGCCGCACGATGACCAAGACACCCCGCCACGATGAGCTAACAGACTGTAACGCAGACGCTTTTTCGCTCTACGTCCATATTCCCTACTGCGACTCGAAGTGCCCGTACTGCGACTTCAACTCGCACGTGGTGCCGCGCTGGCCGGAGCGGCGCTACGTGTCGGCCTTGGTGCGCGAGCTCGAGGTGGCGGCTGCCGACCCCGAGTGGAGGGAGCGGTCGATCCATACGGTCTTCTTCGGCGGCGGTACGCCGTCGCTCTTCTCGTCGGCTTCGATCGCCGAGCTCATGCAGGCGACCCGGCGCTTGTGGCGATTCGAGGCGAACGCCGAGATCACGCTCGAGTCGAATCCGGGCACGGTCGATGTCGCCAAGTTGGCGGGTTTTACCGCCGCCGGGATCAACCGGATCAGCTTCGGGGTTCAATCGTTTCAGCAAAAGTACCTGGATTTGCTCGGTCGGATCCACGACGCCGAGACCGCCGTACGTGCGGTTGCCGATGCGCGCGCTGCCGGACTCGAGAACGTCAATGTCGATTTGATGTTCGCGGTGCCCGAGCAGACGGTCGACGAATGGCGCGCCGATCTCGAATGCGCGATCGACCTCGGGACCACGCACGTG
>JANQHZ010000298.1 GCA_028282445.1 Candidatus Binatia bacterium
CGCCCCAGCATCCAGATCTGATACGGGATCACCATTCGCCGCGAGGTGATACCGCCGATCTCGAACTCGTGGGTCAGCACTCCGTTGCCGCTTTGAGCTTCTTCAAAACCCGGTGTCGCCATGAAGCTACCGCCGGGCAATGCTTCGCCCTTTTTGTGAGCGTCGCTCGCGATGAACTCGGTTAGCGTGCCGGCGCTGCTCACCAGCACCGGCCACATATCTTCGAAGAAAACCCCGAGCAACGGCATCAGGGTTTCGGGTATCGCGTCGTCGGATAACCACTCGCCGCCGTTGCTAGTGGCAGGGCGCCCGATCAGTTCGCCGCTGTCGGCGTCGACCGAGTAGAGCTGTTGCCCCCAGCAGCGGGCGTTGAGCGCTCCCTCACCATTGGCGCGCTCGACCCATTCGGCGACCAGGGGGAAACGGGTACGTAGCTCGAATCCCGCAACCGCGTCCCGGTAGACATGAGCGTAGAGCGGTCCCAGTAGTGCGAAGTCGGCCAAGCTCGGACGCCCGCCCAACACGTAGTCGTGCTCCGAGAAGTGCTTCTCGAGGATTCCCAGCACGTTGTTCAGACTGGCCTGCCATGCCATCTCCGTCCGCTCGTCGCATCCGAGCTGAACGAGACCGGCGTAACAGCCGCGCGGCGCGCTTCGACTCTGCGAGATGCCCATGAAGCTCTCGAAGAACGCCGCGCCCGCCTCTCGTCGCGCCGTCCCGGGTTGGTCGGGAGCCAGCATCGCACCCCACTGCTGCTCGTTGAACCGTCGATGGCTGGGTTCGCGCCCGTTTTCACTGTAATACCAGCGCTCCCAGAAACCCGGAACCAACAACCACTCGTCGGCCAGCAACTCGATCAGGTACGACGCCGTGCATTGGCGCGGCGATGTCGCCGCATCCGGCACCACCGGGACCTCCGGGTGCGCCAGCTCGCAGTAGTCGATGATCTCGCTGGAATCTTGGATCCACGTTCCATCCGGAGCTTGCATCTGCGGCACAGCGCTGGAGCCCGACTTGGGCAGGAGCAGGCCGAACGTCAGTTCCGGCGTCGCCAGAATATCTTCGAAGCCTGGACCGAGTGCAGCGGCGCGTTGTTTGAACCTCAGGTAGGCGCGCACCTTCCCCGAAAAGTAGCTGTGCTCCCAAGAGAAGAGTCGATACATCACGCCGCTCCGTAAGCTTTGCTCAGGTCGCCTATGGTCTCGGCGAACTGGCGCACTGTCGAGGCGATGATTTCGGACACGGGAACCACCGCCTCGATGCGTCCGGCGACCTGGCCGGTCAAAGCGACGCCGGCCTCGAGATCACCCTCGAAGTAGACCTGCCGTTGGCCCTTGGCGAGCGCCAGCATGGCGTTGCCCTCCCCGGCATCGAGGCGATCGGTATTCGCGGTGCGCAGCGCCCGCAGCGCCGGCGCGCCTTCCGGCTTGAGTAGGACCGTTCCCGTCTCGGCTGCGGCGACGATCGCCTGTTTCCAGTTGTCGTGAATCGGGCTCTCGGCTGCGGACACCATGCGCGTCCCCATCTGTACGCCCTCGGCGCCGAGCGCGAACGCCGCCGCCATCGACGCGCCGTCGCAGATTCCGCCGGCGGCGATGATCGGCACG
>JANQHZ010000334.1 GCA_028282445.1 Candidatus Binatia bacterium
GCATACTTCGTCGACCACCTCTTCCTCGACGGGCACGATCTTCCCCGCCTCGTCGCGCTTGAAATTGGTGGTGCTCTTGCACTCGGGATACGCCGAGCAACCGAGGAACTCGCCGGCGCGCCCCCACTTCACGACCATCGGCGACTTGCATTTCGGGCACTCGACATCGGTGGGTTGCCCTTCTCGTTTGACGTCGCGCATGTTCTCGCCCGCCTTGGCGAGGTCTTTTGAGAACGGACCGTAGAAGTCGCGCAGCGCGTTTAGCCATGGTTGCTTGCCCTCTTCGATCGCGTCGAGCGTGTTCTCCATGCTCGCGGTGAACTCCGCGTTCATCAAATCGGGAAACGACTCGATCAGCAGATCGGTGACCAGGAACCCCAGCTCGGTGGCATGCAGGCGCTTGTTTTCTTCCGCAACGTATTCCTTCGCGATGATCGTCGACATGATCGACGCATAGGTCGATGGCCGGCCGATACCGTCTTCTTCGAGCTCCTTGATGAGGGTCGCCTGGCTGAAACGCGGCGGCGGCTGAGTAAAGTGCTGCTCGGGCTTGAGCTCCTGCAGCTTGAGGATCTCGTTCTCCACCAGCGGCGGCAGCGTGCGGTCCTTGTCGTCGTCCGCCGATTTCTCGTCGTCGACTCCCTCGGTGTACACCCGGATGAAGCCGTCGAACTTCATGATCTGCCCGGTGGCGCGGAACAGCATGTCACCGGCTTGGATGTCGACCGAAGTCTGGTCGAAGACCGCCGGCGTCATCTGACTGGCGACGAAGCGGTTCCAGATCAGCGAGTAGACCGCCAGCTCTTCCTTGGTGAGATGGTTCTGCAGGGATTCCGGCGGACGCTCGAGCGAGGTCGGGCGGATCGCCTCGTGCGCATCCTGCGCCCCCTTCTTGGTCTTGTAGGTCGGCGGATCCTTGGGCAGGTAGTCGTTGCCGTACTTGTCGCCGATGAAACCGCGCACGGCGTCCACCGCTTCGGGCGAAACCCGCACCGAGTCGGTACGCATGTACGTGATCAGGCCGACCGGCCCCTCCGATCCGAGCTCCATGCCCTCGTACAGGCGCTGCGCAATCCGCATCGTTCGCGACGGGGTGTAGCCGAGCTTGCGCGACGCTTCCTGCTGCAGCCGCGAGGTGATGAAGGGCGGCGTCGGGAATCGGCGACGCTCTTTACGGTCGACTTTGGTGACCTTGAACTCTTCGCCACGTAGCTTCTCGACGATCTCGGTCGCGCCGGCTTCGTTTTCGATTCGGAACTTCTCGGGATCGAGCTTATCCCCGCCGATGCGCAACAACCTGGCCGAAAACTCGGGGGGATTGTCGCCCTCTAGGCGAGCTGTGATCGACCAGTACTCCTTCTTCTTGAAGGCGCGGATTTCGCGCTCGCGATCGCAGACGATCCGGACTGCCACCGACTGAACGCGCCCAGCGGACAGTCCGCGGCGCACCTTGTCCCACAGAATCGGACTGATCTGGTAGCCGACCAGGCGGTCCAGGATCCGGCGCGTTTGCTGTGCCTCGAATCGATTCTGGTCGATCTCGATCGGGTGCTTGATCGCCTCTTTGACCGCGTTCTTGGTGATCTCGTTGAACAGGACGCGCTGGATGTTGGCCTTCTTGCCGTCGAGCTTCTGGGCGATGTGCCAGGCGATCGCCTCGCCTTCGCGGTCCGGGTCGGGCGCGAGGTAGATGTTTTCCTTGCCTTTGGCGGCGCTCTTGAGGTCCGAGATGACCTTCGTTTTGCCCCGGATGATGGTGTATTCCGGGGCGAAGTCGTTCTCGATGTCGACGCCGAGCTTGCTCTTCGGCAGATCGACGACATGGCCCACCGACGCCTTCACCGTGTAATCACGGCCGAGATACTTACTCAGTGTCTTCGCCTTGGCGGGCGACTCTACGATAACCAGGTTCTTAGCCATTGCGTCTCTCTATTCCGATTCGCCGCCGGATCGAGCGGCATCGCCGAGCGAATAGCACTTTCCGGGCAGCTGGCGCACCAGCCCCCTAAGCTCGAGGCCCAAAAGAATCTCCATCGCCTCCGCGTCGGTGACCCCGCTTTCGCGCACGATCTGGTCGAGCGGCCGCGGAGAATCCCCGATGCACCCAAAAACCGAAGCCTCCTGCGGCCGCAAGGCGATCGCGCGCCGCACTGACGGCCGGGCTAATTGGGGAGCGATTTCAGATAGAACATCGTTTGGGGATTCCGCGAGGGCGGCGCCCTGACGGAGCAGCTTGTGGGGACCGCGGCTCCGGCTCCCGACCGGGCCGGGGACGGCGAACACCTCTCGCCCCTGCTCCATCGCGAAGTGGGCGGTGATCAAGGAGCCGCTGCGCTCGGCGGCTTCCACCACCACGGTGCCGAGCGTCACTCCGCTGATAATCCTGTTGCGGCCTGGAAAATTCTCCGCTTCCGGCTGGGTTCCCATGGGAAACTCCGACACCACAGCGCCGCTTTTGGCCGTTCGAACCATGAGGTGATGATGCTCACTCGGATATACGACGTCAATGCCGCATCCTAAAACAGCGATTGATTTCCCGCCGCAGCGCAGTGCCGCCCAATGAGCCTCCGCATCGACACCGCGCGCCAGTCCGCTCACGACGGTGACCCCTGCTTCCGCTAACCCAGCGGACAGCAAGCGCGCCATCTTGCGCCCATATGAGGTAGGGGAGCGCGACCCAACGATCGCCACCGCCCGCGACGACTCGCTCGCTACCACCTCGAGATCGCCGCGAACGAATAGAAACAGCGGCGGGTCGTGGATGTGGCGCAACATCTCCGGATAGGTCTCGTCATGCCAGGTGACCAGTCGCCCTCCGACCCGGTCCAGGCGAACCAGCTGGTCTTCGACCTCGCGCCAGTCTTCGAAACGCGAGATCGATCGCGCCAGGGCCGAGCGGACCCCCGCGCATTCCAATCTTTGAGAACCCGCCTCCAGCACCTCGCGCGGCCCGCCGAAACTCCGCACCAGGCTCAGCCCGACGATGTTTCCCACCCCCTTCACCATCCGCAGCGCCAACCAATACTTCCAGTCACCTTGAAGCCGATCCATAATATAGACAATATTGATACTATATTACATTCATTACAACCTAGACCGAAAGGACCCCATGCCGACTGTGCTCTCCGGCGCCCTCAACGGGATCGACGCGCTGCTGATCGAGGTCGAAGTCGACCTGGCGATGGGAATGCCGGCCATGGCGGTGGTCGGATTGCCCGAGGCCGCAGTGCGCGAAAGCAAGGACCGCGTCCGCGCCGCCCTGCGCAACTCGGGGTACGACTTCCCGCCGCGCCGCATTACGGTCAACCTCGCCCCAGCCGACGTTCGCAAGGAAGGTTCGGCCTACGATCTTCCGATAGCGCTCGGTATTCTCGCCGCATCAGGCGCGCTTCCCGCAGCGCGGCTGAACGAATTTGCCGCGCTCGGCGAGCTCTCACTCGACGGCCGGGTCAAATCGATTCGGGGTGCCCTTCCGGTAGCCGCCACCGCCCGCCAACACGGCCTCGACGGCATCCTACTGCCCGCCGACAACACCGCCGAAGCAGCCGTCATCGACGGCATCGACATCTTGCCCATCCGCAGCCTGAGCGAAGCC
>JANQHZ010000349.1 GCA_028282445.1 Candidatus Binatia bacterium
CAGAGGAAGGAACGCGTTGGTCGACGGGGCGGGCGAGGCATGCCTCGCCCCTACAACTCCGTGCGCTCCCCCCGTTTCACTGTAGGGGCGACGCATGCGTCGCCCGCCTGCCGGGCGGGGTCCCGGTCAGAGGAAGGAACGCGTTGGTCGACGGGGCGGGCGAGGCATGCCTCGCCCCTACAACTTCGTGCGCTCCCCCCGTTTCACTGTAGGGGCGACGCAACCTGTCCTCCGAAGCCTTGGCGAAGGATGATGCGTCGCCCGGCGCGGGTTCGCGGACGTGCAATTCAGACAATGTGTCGCCGGCGAGGCGACGCGTCCTCCGATTCCTGGCGAAGGCGGATGGTCCCCCTGTTGTTGCCGGATCCTAGTGCCGGATTCCAGCTTGGTACAGGCTCTTCATCAGCGCTCGGTAGTACGCTGGGCGCGGGAAGGGGTTACTGCCGGCGTTGAAGGTTTCCCAGCTGACTCCCCAGTGATGCGTGCGCACGGCACCGAAGTTGATCTGTTGTCGCTTCGGTACTTTGGGGAAGTTCGGAAGGAAGGTGTCCTCCAAGATCATCTGCCCGTCGTTGTAAACCGATACGTCCTTACCGGCGAGCGACTGCATGTACATGCTCCAGTCGTCGAAGTTGCTGAGCGGGTTGGTGTCGTAGTCGTCTTGCGGCAGAAACGCGCTGATCGATGCATAGCTTACATGGGTCGGGACTTCGTCGATCAGTCGTTCGATGCTGGCCTGTCGGACGTCGTGTCCGAGCGACTTGATTCCTTCGACGAGATCTTCTCGCGCCTGGGGATCGCCGATCCCCAACGGACCGCCGAGTAGCGGAAATCGGCGAACGAGATCGACCGCCATCTGGGCGTTGACGGTGGTCTCGGGGTGGGCGACGACATCGGCCAGATACGAGCCGCCGATGTCTCCATTGATGGTGAGGAGGGCGATGGTGTTGTCGAGGATGTAGGAGTCTCGGAGTCGTCCCGCGTTCATCGCCGCGAGGAGCTCGAGCGCGAGCGGGGCGCCGTAGGAATAGCCGATGAACACGATCTTGAAGTCGTCCTCTTGGACCCACCGCCGCAGGTTCTTGCTGCGCTCCATCATTTCGAAGGTTGGTCGGAGAATGACGTCGATCGACGCGTTCGAACGCGGATACGCCAGGTAAACCAGCTTGACTCCCATGCCGCGGTTGGTGAAAGTCTCGCTGGGTCGACGAGCCGTCTTGCCGGGCTCGAGCTTGAGCACGTCGAGCGGTGAGCGGTCCGGCTCGACGAGCTCGTTGAAGGCCGGATACTGCAGCGTTTGATGGGTGTAACCAGGTAGAAGGATCAGCACCAAGCGTTGGTTGCGCAGCAAGTCGCCGGCGTGAATGCGGCTCACCGGCAGGCGGTCGAGGTAGCGTTCGATCTCCGCGGCGTTGGCTTCGACCTTGTGGTAGGAGAGGTCGCGGTCGGGTCCGCTGACGGCGAGGTCGCTCGGGGCGAAGGGCTTCCAAAGCCAGCGCGCGATGTCGGCAGGGGAATGATCGTCGGCCTGCAGCTCGGTCAAGAAGCTCTCGAAAAACCGCTCGGACCAGTACCGCCCGTTGGCGGCTGCGACGGTGCGTGCTCCGCTTCGTCTACCCATGTCGAGTGGTTGTCGAGATTTGAGTCGGTGCGGTCAAGTCCGAGCCGCGTCGCGGGTGTCGGCCAGGGGCGCCGCACGCGGAGGCACGGATCCCGCGACCGTTCAGCTTTGCGGTTTGGCCCAGCCCTGGTCGAGCGGCACGAAGTGGCGCAGCGTGAGACTACGAGACTGGAACTTCCATTCTCCGTCGATGCGCACGTAGCGGTCGTTGTAGTGGCCCGCACCCATCATGCTCTTACCGTCGCGTACGGAGCGAAGGTCGAGGTAACAGATTCCTGTCGCGGTGTCGCCGTCGACCTCGATGATGTGATTGTGCACGAACGGCTGCAGGTCGCTGCCCTCGCTGAGACGGCGGAGTGATTGGCGCAGGGCCTCGCGTCCCCGAATCGGTGCTTCGAGGCCGGTATCCATCTCACCATCTTCGGCGAAGAGATCGGCCAAGGCGTCGGCGTCCTGACGCCATACGTGATGTACGTAGCGGAACGTGAGCTCGCGAATTGCCTCTTTGTCGGCCAGCTCGCGGACAACCGCTTCAAGATCGGCGCCCATCGGAATTCGATGCGGCTGGTCAAAGGACAGTCAAGTGTCCGGGTTTCTGCCGATCGCCAGGACGAAGCTCTGGTCGTCGTCCATATCGAAACCGATCCAATCCGGATTGGCCGCCTTGCGTTCCTTGTAGTATTCGCGGTAGCCGCGGCCGTTGCTCGCGACCGGGATGCCGGCGATGATCAGTGCGTTGTTGACGTCGTTGATGTACTCCGGGGGGAGCTCGTCGGCGGCGAAAATGTAGATGCCGGCCTTCATGTTGAAGCCGATCGGCTTGTTGCCTTTGACGACCCACCCGGCGTCGGTGAAGACCGACTCGAGCTGTTTTTCGAAGGCGGCCGCTTCGGGATTGTTGGGAATGGTGGCGAACCACACCGGGCTGCCGGCGTTGTAGCCGCCGACCGACAGGGTGTCGATCATCGCGGTCCGTTGCTTCTCTGAAATGGTTCTGGCGGGCGCTTGGCTGTCAGCCGGCGCGGCAGCAGTAGGGGCTGCGGCGGCTTTCGGGGCCGCCTCGGCCGGCGGTGGTTCTTGGGCCACCGGCGGTGGCGCAGACGCGGCCGTTTGCGCAGCCGCGAGCTGGTTTTCGAGCGAGTCGATCTCGCCGCGCAGTTGAACGATATAGCCAACCAGCGCGGCGCAGACGGCCAAGCTGATCACGGGCAGTGTCCATCCAGAGGATCCCATGGATCCGTTCAGTACAGCATTCGGCGGGCCGAGCGCCAGCGCGCGGCGATAGCGGAGTGGTTCAGGCCGATCCGGGAGCCTCGGCACGTCGCCGACGCTCTGCGAGAATCAAAGCGCGATTCTCTGAAACTCGAGGTTCGGCAGCTCGCGCATGGCCGGTCTCAGGAGGAGCTCCTGCATCATGGTTCGCCTGTGCAGGCAACGAATCAGCTCCTCGTCGCGACCGCGATCGTCCTCGAGCACGACGCGTTCGAGCTCGGCGTCGGCCGTAGCCCAATCGTCGATTCGCCGACCGACTACCTGCGACACACTGGCGAGATCGTCGCGCTCGACCGCCGTACCGTGCCGATCCCGCTCGCGCGCGATCTGCACCATGCGCAGCGCCGTTTCCGACGAGTAGTTCCGATCGTCCTTGAACGATCCGGCGAGCAGATCGAACAGGCCGGTGTTTCGGGTCTCGACCGGGGCGGGCAGGGTGGGGACTTCGAGCGTGATACCTTCGATGTCGGCGATGGTCTCGAGCGCCATTCGGCCGAACACCAGGTACCAACTCAAGTACTGCGGGAGGTTGACGCCGGGGAACGGCGCGGCGCACAAGGCTGCGACGGCTAGAGGGGTGTTGAGCGAGAACCGGACCGAGTGAAAAGCGATCGCATCGAGGTCGAGCTCCTCACCGGTGATCTCGGCGTAGCGGCGGTAGGCCCGTGAGATGTCGCCGAGGGGCTCCGAGACATCGCGCCCGCGGAAAGCCGCCAGGTCGCCGAGCGGGTCGCCGAGATGGGCGAGCTCGAAATCGAGTACGGCGGTGACGCGCTTGCCGTCGAAGAGGAACTGCGCCGCGTCTCCGGTGACGAAGGTGATGTGGCTTCGCTTCTGCGGCACGCTGCGCTTGAGCCATTGCAATGCGAACTCGATCAGCGGCTCCGGCCGCTGCTTGCTCTTGCGAAAGGTCTTCTCCCAAACCGGGAGATCGTCCAGGCCGATCTGATCGGCGCCCTTCGGCATGGTGAGCCCGATCGCCTCGAATTCGCCGAGGCCGATGCCGTGCATTCGCGCCAGAATGTCGACGTAGTCGTCCAACACGGCGCGGCGCTGCGCGTCGTCGTCGGCGGTCGCCAGGTTTGGGCGCCCGGGCGCGCGCGCCATCACGATGCCGCGCGGCTCTTCACAGAATCCGTACAGTCGCGGAACTGGAATTCCGTGGTCCTCGAGCACCCGCATGACCTCGTACTCGTAGCGGATGTCGTACGTGCCGCTGCCCAGGCCCCGGTCGCCGCGGAAAAAGGCAGGAACGGTTTCGCCGTCGCAGTCGACCTCGAGGAACCAAGCCGGTCGCCAGCGCGGCTGCTTCTCGACGCGCGTGACGCGACCGCCGATCAGACGTCCGACTTCGGCGAAAGCGCGTTGCCATCGCTCGTCGTCGATTCGCTCCGCCGGGACCATGCCTTCAGCCACGGCACGACATACGACAATCCCCGGGCGGCTTCCATCCCGGCGCAGGGTGCGCAGTGGGGCAGATCAGACTCTGTAACGCTGCAATCGCCGCCCGTGCCAGGGGTTGCCGATGATTGATGGAAACTGCTCCGCCGAGAACCTCCCCCTTTGGAAAAGGGGGACTGAGGGGGATTTATCGGAAGTAAGCGATCTCAAAATCCCCCCGAACCCCCCTTTTTCAGGGGCTGTCGATCCACTCGTCACGGAAATGATCGAGGCTAAGGCTGAGGCGAAGGCGAGGCTGAGGGTGGTGGTCGCGCGCAGCGCGACGTCTATGGCTAATTTTTCGACACCCCATCAAAGGGGGGCAACGTAGTGACGAAGAAATCGACACCCCCTGACAGGGGACGGCGTGTTGGCTTACGAG
>JANQHZ010000400.1 GCA_028282445.1 Candidatus Binatia bacterium
AGATCGGACAACTTACTGCACTGACCTTGCTGGACCTCGACTCCAATCAACTCGTCGCACTACCCGAAGAGATCGGACAACTCACCGCGCTTACCTTGCTGTCCCTCAACGGAAACCAACTCGCGGCACTTCCTAAAGAGATCGGACAACTCACCGCGCTTACCAATCTGTACCTCATGTCCAACCAACTCGTGGCACTACCCGAAGAGATCGGACAACTTACTGCACTGACCTTGCTGGACCTCGACTCCAATCAACTCGTCGCACTACCCAAAGAGATCGGACAACTCACCGCGCTTGCCAATCTGTACCTCATGTCCAACCAACTCGCCGCACTATCCAAAGAGATCGGACAACTCACTGCACTGACCTTGCTGGACCTCGACTCCAACCCACTCACCGCACTACCCAAAGAGATCGGACAACTCACTGCACTGTCCGCGCTGTCCCTCAACGGCAACCAACTCGCCGCACTACCCAAAGAGATCGGACAACTCACCGCGCTTGCCAATCTGCACCTCATGTCCAACCAACTCGCCGCACTACCCAAAGAGATCGGACAACTCACTGCACTGACCACGCTGTCCCTCAACGGCAACCAACTCGTCGCACTACCCGAAGAGATCGGACAACTCACCGCGCTGACCTCGCTGTCCCTCAACGGCAACCAACTCGCCGCACTACCCGAAGAAATCGGGCAGCTCTTGGGACTAGAGAGACTATCAGTCGTCGGCAATGAGCTCGCTGCGCTGCCACGAGAAATCAAGCAACTCAGCAACCTCATCGATCTGAGACTGCAGGGGAACAGACTCCTCAATCTGCCCGAGGAGCTCAGCGCAGCTGGGGCATCAAACGCAAACGCGACCCCGGCCGAGATTCTCGATTACTATTTTCGGACGGCCGCGGCTTCAAAACCATTGAATGAAGCGAAGCTCATCTTCGTCGGCTACGGCAACGTCGGAAAGACATCTCTCGTCAATCGATTGGTCGATGACAAATTCGACAAGCGCGAGCGCAAAACACCCGGCATCAAGATCACTCGCTGGCCAATCGTCCTTCGCGGCCACGACAAAGTGGCGCTCAACGTCTGGGACTTCGGTGGGCAAGAGATCATGCATTCCACACACCACTTCTTCCTAACGAAGAGAAGCCTGTACGTTCTGGTGCTCACCGGGCGGCAGGGGCACGAAGATGCCGACGCGGAGTACTGGCTGACTCTGATCCGCAGCTTCGGTGGCGATTCGCCTGTCATCGTCGTCTTGAACAAGATCGACGAGCACCAATTCGATCTGAACCGCGCAGCCCTACAGGAGAAGTACCCGGCCATACGCGCCTTCGTTCCAACGGACTGCAGCAGCCGATCGGGAATTTCGGAGCTCTCCGCAGCGATCGAGCAGGCAACCGATGGTCTCGAGGATCTTCGCAAGTCCTTCCCGACAGCGTGGTTTTCAATCAAGAACCGGCTCTCCTCAATGGAAGAGAACTATCTCACCTTCGGACAATACCGAGAGATCTGCGATCAACTCGGCGAGAAAGACCGGGGGGCACAAACGAGCCTCGCGGGCTTCCTGCACGACCTCGGAATCGCGCTCAACTACCACGACGACCCGCGCTTGCGGGACATGCACGTCCTCAACCCACACTGGGTCACCGACGGCGTGTACCGAATCTTGAACTCCCAGCGCCTCGCGGACACGCACGGCGAGATCCACCTCGACGATCTCCAGTTGATTCTCGACAGGGAGATATACCCTACGGAGCGGCATCCATTCCTCCTCGAGCTGATGGCGAAGTTCGAAATCTGCTTCCGATTCGGGGCCGAGCGGCGCGATACCTTTCTGCTTCCCGACTTACTCGACAAACAGCAGCCGACCGACCTGGCTGCCTTTGAAGAACAGAACTGCCTCAACTTCGAATTCCGCTACCCAATCCTTCCGGAGGGCCTCATCCCCCGCTTCATCGTTCGCTCGCACATTCTGAGCAAGGGGCAGCCACGATGGCGATCGGGCGTTGTTCTTCGCTTCGAAAGCAGCTCGGCGCTCGTCCGAGGCGATCCTGAGCAAAAAACGGTTCGAATCTGCGTTGCGGGACATCAGCACGCCAGCCGCGAGCTACTAGCCGTCATCAGAGCCGACTTCGAAACCATCCATAGCTCGTTCACCTTTGATCCGGTGGAACACGTACACTTGCGGGGCCACCCAGGCGGAACAGTTCCGTACAAGACGCTGCGAGTCTTTGAGCGCAAGGGGACACGCAGTTTTCCTGTTGTTGTCGGCGACGACGTGGTTGATGTAGATGTCGCCGAACACCTCGGCGCAATCGATCTTCCGCGACTGGCCCCAATCCGAGGCCTCGAGTCACACCTCCGCATCTTCTGCAGCTACGCCCACGAAGACGAACAGTACAGAAAGCAGCTCGAGACGCGCCTGACGATCCTGAAACGCGAGGGCCTCATCAGTGCATGGAGCGATCGAGAGATCCTCCCGGGTGCCGATTGGAACGACGATATCCGCCGCAATCTCGAAGACGCCGCCATTATACTCTTCTTGGTCAGCGACGACTTCCTGGCTTCAGGCTACATCGACGATGTCGAGGTGACGACGGCCCTGGACCGGCACACTGCGGGCGAAGCGTCCGTGATTCCCGTCATCCTCCGGCCATCACAGTTCGGAAGTTCTCGCTTTTCTCACCTCCAGGCCCTTCCCGACAAAGCGAAGGCGATCGCATCATGGGAAGACCCGGACACTGCGTGGAAAAGTGTTGCCGATGGCATTCGGAAGGTTGCTACAGCCGTTCTAGAAGGTAGATATCCTCGCATGTAGCGGATCCACCAGGCCAGCTCGCCACTCAGGGGCCGCGTAGCCGCGGGGTCGACAATTGGACAATCGGGGACACCCGATTTCGCCACGATTCACACATCAATACCGGCACTTGGAGCTCAAACTTGGGGCCTGTTCGGCCTGTTCCCCTTTCGCCAAGTCAGCGACCGCCCCGCCCACGTACGTGCGGTCTCGAGCTCCTGCGAGACCCATCTTGGGCCGATCACGCGTTGCTGCTCGCACTTTCGATCTTGCGAAAGTCCCTTTGGGATTGATATTGAGGCCCGGTCTGGGTGGCGGGGTGAGGAACCGGGCTGTCTAGTTTGCGCAGTGACTTCGAAGGTATGGGCGACAGCCGAAAAGCTCTGGATTGCATCCCCCGACGAATGACGCCGGCCGCGCGGCTGGTTCTCGCTGCGCTCAGTCTCCTCACTTTGGCCGCGACGTCTGCCCTGGGGACGTTTGCCGCACAGCACAGCTACCGAACTGCGATTGATCTCGACGGCGACGAGTCGACTGGCTGTGCCTTCGACATCGGAGTGGTAGCGCCCGGCAGCCTGCCGGGATTCGATCTCGAGGTCACGGTTGTCGTCGACAGCTACCCGGTACCGCCAGCGATCGTCTCGTCCGAGATTGCGGTCTGCAGCGGAGCGAGCTTCGGCGCCCCGCAACCGCTCGGTGGCTCGTCGATCGAGCTCAACAGCGGCTTCCTTGGTGCCGACTCGGTCATCGCATCGATCCCGGACTCGTTTCTCGGCGCGGCGACCGCGGTCCGACTCGCTCATCACACCCAATCGGCTGCCGGGGCACAAGACGCGCTTTTCACCGTTGACGGCACCCCCGACGGGGAATCGATTACCCTGGCCCTGCAAACGGCCGCGCCCGCTCCCGCGGTGACGGGCGCGGGGATCACCATCGCTCTGATTCTTCTGCTCGGGCTCGCCCTCAAGCAAATTCGCGCCAGACGCGCCTTTGTCGCCTCGATTCTCGTGACGTCGATCAGCATCGCCGGCGTGGCAATCTCATACGCCACCTTCGGCTCCCCGACCGCGATCGACGATCCTGCGGACGCAATCCCGCCGGACTCGCGAATCGAGATCTTTGCGAGCTTTGCCATGTCGGGCAACGGACTCGGTGTTCGGATCGACGTCGAGGATATCGACGGCTTCGTGCCACCGACCCAAACTCCGACGGCCACCGCGACTCCTACCCTGAGTGCCACCGCGACTCCGACACCGACTGTCACCGCGACTCCTACCCTGACTGCCACCGCGACTCCGACACCGACTGCAACCAGCACCTGCACCGCTAGTGCAACGCCAGTCCGAGCGTTCTCGGCAAGCGCCAGTAGCTCCGTCGACGAAGCTTGCTTCGCAGCCCCGGAAGACGATGATTCCATTGGCGACGTCGTCGCCTTCATGGTCGACGCTGGATACGAAATCGAATTGGCAGACTGGGACCTCTTTGACATCGAAACCTCGCCCCAACCTCCCGAATTTTTCGCATCCCCGTTGTCACAACGATGGCATGCGCGCTTCCAGCCGAACGGCAGCAACCTCACCGAAATCGCCCCATCAGACATCATCCTGCTGCGCGGCGTATGTCCGAATTCGCGGAATTTCACATGGAGCTTCCGAACCGTGCTCGGTCGCATCGTCACCCAAGACGGCATCGAAATCGCCGCCGACGAAGTCGGGGCCGACCTGGGTACCCCACTCAATCCGGCGAAAAGCGAGAGCCTGATCGGCACGCAAGCCTATTCCGAACCGATCTCGGTCGCCTGGACCGGCGACCAGCAGTCGTTCGCCGACTTGCAGGCAGCCTACGCCGCCGCCGGCATCACGAGCTCTGATGAGGCATTGCAGCTCGTCCCCATCATCGACAGGGGTATGCCCGACGGCGACGGAGGCAGAAAGAACATCTTGGCCAGGGGGCGCGATGTTCCCTTTGCCGAGCTCGCCCTCGAGATGATTTCGATGCGACGTACCGATCGGGAGAACGGCACCGCCAACTACATCTCATCCACTTTGGCACTGCATGTCTTCATCCGCTCGACACAGACGCCGGTCCCATTCGCCGAGCCGACTCCGACCCCGTCGAAGCAGCTCGACCCCGAACTGGCTGCCGACTTCGAGATCCTCGTCAGCAGCGTGATTTCGTATATCGAGCAGTCCAGCGGATACACCTTCGTCAGCGATACCCCCTTCGTCTCGACGAACGGCATCGAGTCGGTCGACAATCAACCGGTTTCCGTCTTCGAGGGAGGGCAGACTTGTATCGACCAAACACTGAAGTGCGGCTTCGCCGATGATCAGGCGCTCTACTCCTGGCCGGGCGACTCCAGTCTCCTGACCGCCAGCAAGTACTTCGTCATCGTCGGCCTCGACCATACCAAGCTCGAGGACTTCGGCGGTCCCCTGGGTGAGGCGAGTACCGTCACACTGGCGACCACATTGAACACCGACAGCGGCGACGAGTTTCCGAGCGTCGTGGAGAAATCGCTCGGTGAGCTGCGCGCTCAGAGGCTCGAAGATGTGCTGGGCCCTCTCCCGAAACCGGCCCTGCGACTGGTCGCTGGTGACGATGCCTTCGTCATCCAATCGGCGCGGCCGGCCAATTGCCTCGGCCCCTTGCCGGGCCTATGCCCATCCACAGACAATCTCGCATCCAACCAGCCGGCGCTGTTCCTCGGTCGACTGGTCTACGACCCCACCACGGCGGCTCGTCCCGACCAGAGCGAGGTCATCCCGTGGCGGCTACTCGAGTTTTTCGTACCGGCGCCCTGAGAAACGATGAAACGAGATCCGAGCCCCCAGAATTTCCAAGGACCGGCACTTTCCCGCCGACAATTCCTCGCGTTGGCAGCCGGAGCCGGTACGGTCGCGCTCGTTCCCCGCACCATGCACGCCAGCGGCGAAGCTTTCACGGCAACCGCATCCGATGCCTTCCCAGAAGCGGCGCTCGTGCCCCGGGCGCGAAGGAGTCGCAAGCATGGCTAGGATCAACTTCACGGTCGACTTCTCGCAAGGCACGACCGGGATGGGCCAGATCACCTTCACCATCGGCGGCGAGGCCTTCGTGGTCGAGGCCGATCGACTCGATGTCGTCGGGGCTCGAACGATGCGGATGATTCCGCAGGACGAGTTCAAAGGTGATATCCGCGTCGAGTGTATCCGCACGTCGAATAGCGACATGCGGGTCGTCGTCATCTTCTCGAGAGAAGTTGCGACACAATACGGAACCCCCTTCAGTCTCGAGCGCGTCATCGAGAATGTCCCGCTCAACTTCACCCCCTGACCGCGCTTCGTGATCTCGACGCCACGGTCGCGGTTTCGCGCTCGAGCCGCCGACTCCTTCGAGCTGGAGCTTCCGGACTGCAACTACGACGGGGCTCCGCAATCGGACAAGCAGTTGCAGTTGTACGGGATGTTCCACGACCGCAGCTCGATTCCCAACGTCTGCGGACAGTTCGCGCATCACCTCTCGCGGCGCCTCGCGATCTCGGTCCACTCGTACATGCGCGGCGTGATCTCCGAAGAACGTCTACGCCCTCTCGCGGGCATCGACACGGAAGCCCCGATCGGATTCTTCTACGGAATCCCCGATTCGATCGGCACACCGGTCAAGCAACACTCGACACGGATCATCGGTCTGGCTTGCGAAACCGATCGCGTGCCCGACTCCTGGGTACAACACTGCAACGACTTCGATCTCGTCGTCGTACCGTCTCGCTATTGCCTCAACAGCCTGAAGAGCTCGGGCGTCGAAACCCCGATCATGATCGCCCCCCACGGCCTCGAGCCGGAATACGCGCCGATGAGGCCCAAGTCGCGAAGCAGCCGTTTCATTTTCTACAACGTCGTCAACAGCCACATGCCGGAGCGCAAGTCCCTGCTCGAGCTGCTGCGGGCGTTCAAACGCGCCTTCGCCGATCGCCCCGACGTCGTTCTGAGAATTCGCTCCGAGCTCAGCCCCTCGGTCGTCGCGATTCTCGATGCGGCAGAGATCGCCGACGACGACCAGCAAGTGCAGATCATCGAGCAGTCGGATCTACCGACGGCCGATTTCGCCGCCTACTACTCCGAGGTCCACTGCACCGTCCACCCCTCGCGCGCCGAAGGATTCGGGCTGATTCCATTGCAGTCGATTGCCTGCGAGACGCCGATAATCGCACCGTGCGCGACCGGCATGGCCGACTACCTCGATGAATCCAACGCAATCGTGCTGCGCACCCTAGGCACCAACGATCGCCCCGCCGTGTACTATCGCACCGGCAGTCAGCCGTTGATCGACGAAGATCACCTGGTCGACCGAATGCGCCACGTCGAAGCGAACTGGCAAATGGAGTACGAGAAGGTCCAGGGAATCGGACCCGACTTCCGGCGACGCTACACTTGGCCGAACGCACTTGGCGACTTCGTCGAGTTGGTCGCAGGGCTCGCTGCGTGCCCTGACCCACAACTCCGCCGCGATATGATCAACCAGCGGTGTCGCGCCTTGTCGCAACCGGCCCCGCGACCGCCTCGATGAGCGGCTTCAGCCGACTCTCGACGACACTCGTCGAACAGTGCCGGCGCAGCGCTTCCCGCGCCGCGTCGGACATCCTGCGGTACCTCGCGGGATCGTCCTTCGCCACGCGGTAGCTTTCGACCAACGCCGCGATCAACGACTCGCAGTTGGTCCGGCGCGCGAAGGTGCGCACCATGCGACGGCGATCGTGCGGCCACACCGCGGGCTCGCCTGAGGTCTCGTAGAGGAAGGCATTCTCTGCGGTTACGTAGTCGGCCATTCCGGTGTGGGCCGACGCGACCGCGGGGGTACCACAAGACATGTACTCCATCAGCGGAAGACACTGGCCCTCTCCTCGCGACACGTTGACGGCGTAGGTCGATCGGCGCGCCAAGGCCGCGTACGTGTCACCGGGAAGAAAACCATCGAGGATCACGACGCGGCAATCGAAGGGCCCCGACTTCAGCACTTTGTCGATCATCGAGGTCCGCGGTAGCGCGAAGCCGACACGTGCCAATTTGAGAACCAAAGTCGCGTCCGGACAGTTGCGGAACGCGACACAGAAACACTGGATGAGATCCTGCCAGAGCTTGCGCCCGTCGCCCGGATTAAAGACCCACGTGTAGACCACGCCCTCCAGAGTCAGCGCCGTCGTCTCGGGCGCTGGGGTGGCGACCCAATCCTCGTCGTCAAGCTCGACCTCGAAGCCCGCCGAGGCCGCCAGCGCGCGAGATCCGTCGGTCTCGCCCGACTCGCGAAGCCCCAGCGCCCACGAATCGGTCACGGAACCATCGACCGAAACTTCCAAAGGCGAGAGATCGCACGACGTGCCACCATCTTCGCCGAGCGCCGCGAATCGGTCGAAAACCGGGGCCGGGATCGAGACGATCTCGTGGCCGCCGACGAGCACGTCTCGAACGGCGTCGCGAGCGAAGGTCGAGTGGGTGATCGAAGCCGGCAATTGCGCAAAGAGGTTCTTCCAGTCGTTGCGAAGGTCGCCGTCCCACTCCTCCGTCGGCACATCGGGAAACTCCCACGCAAACACCGGGATCGTCGGGCACTTCGAGCCCATTACGGTCTTGTAAGGCGGGCAGAACGAGAGGAATACGACCGGCTCGCCGGAGCGATGATACCTCTCGTATATGGTGTCGAGGTACGTCCGGAGCCGCTCACCGGGCGGACCCTGCTGACGTTCGCGCAACTCGACCAGGTCGACCCGGATGACCGTGCCGATGCGTTCGAGCAGCGGTAGGAACTCCTCGAGTACGAAGTAGTAGCTGTAGTCGGCATGACCGAGCCTCTCCCCGATCGTGGCTTCGGTCATCTCAGAGTATACGACGATCACCATCATCCACTCACGATCGAGTAACGGAGGCCATGCTCACACACGAACCCGTGGCCCCTCCTACGAGCGAACCGACGTACCGACCCGCGCCTTCTTCGTAGAGCCAGCGCTCGCTGGACAGAACCATCCGGATCGATTACGGCAAGCAATCGTCTGTTGCAATACGCTTCTGCAGCAGCGAGAACACGTCCACAATGTCTAATTCGCTTCGCGTGCTCGACCATGGGCGGCGCAACGACATCGATGTCGTCGGAGCGACACACCTCGACCTCGACATCAAGGGCGACGGCAACACGGTCTACGTTGGGCGACAGGGCCACGATTCTGGCGGACCGTGCATCCGCATCGTCGGCAGCGGCAACACCGTTCGGATCGGCGCGCTCACAGGCTTCGAAGCTCAGACCGAGATGCGCATCTGCGGCGACGGCAACCTCCTCGAGATTGGCAATCGTTGCCGCGGCCGCTTCTCGATCGACGTCGAAGACGCGAGCGCACTCCGAATCGGCGACGATACGTCCTCCATCGGCACCCAGATCGCCGCCGGAGAAGGCCGCCAAGTCGTGATCGGCCGAGACTGCATGTTCTCGGTCGACGTATGGATCGCGACCACCGACAGTCACGGCATCTTCGACCTCGAGAGCGGCGAGAGGATCAACTTCGCCAGAGACGTTACCATCGGCGATCACGTCTGGTTGGCTCGCGACGCGAAAGTCCTCAAGGGATCGCAGATCGGCCCCGGATCGGTCATCGGCGCAGCCGCCGTCGTGAGCGGCGCGATCCCCGAAAACTGTGTTGCCGTGGGGTCGAAGGCGCGGGTGATTCGCACCAACATTCGGTGGAAGCGAGACCGAGCGAAAGACGCCGAGAGCTCCGGCAACGCGCCCGGATTCCAGGCCCGCGCAAGTGGTAGCATCGAGTAAGGCGACAGGTCGCAGGGCCCAGCTTCCAAAGTCACTCGAGCTCAGGGTGAGCGACCTTCGACGCCCGGACGGAAGTAGCGATTGGTGCGGTCGAACGGCTCGTACTTTTCGATTTGCTCGTAGCCGTGCTTCGCGAAGTACTGGCTGATCGCATCGGGGTCCCCGGGGTACTCGATGCACACCAGCCGGGGGCGGAAACGCACGATGTCGAAGCCCGCAAGGACCTTGGGCTCACTATGCTCGACATCGATCGAGAGAAAATCGATCGATGTGATACCGTGCCGCTCGAGAATCGAGTTCAGGGTCGTGGTCGGAACCGAGACCCGCCGCGTCGTCCAGGTACGGCCAAAAACTCGGCGGACCTTCGACGTCGACGACAGACCAGGCGCATACGGGACGCGATAGAAGTCTTCGACCGTACCCTCGTGATCCGTAACGATGAAGTTCTCGAAGACCGTCCGCGGCCGCTCGACCTCGAAAGCAGCTCCATACTGTACTTGCGCGTCGATGCCGAGCCCCGACCAACCGAGGTGTTTCTCGAGATAGCAGGTCGTACTGCAGTCGTTCGGAGCCGCGCACCCGACATCGACAAAAGTCCCATTGCGGGAATCGCCGAAGAAATCGCGGACGATCAACTCCTCGTTGCCCTGCGAGTATCGGCTTCGCTCACGTCCCGGCCAGGCATCGCCGAAACGGCCGAAGCGAAAGCCCGGATACCCATGGCTCCGGATCCACATCAGAAGGTGCCGAATCAGGCTCTGGCGCACGACAGTGTCGGAACAGTGCTGGCGCAGCGCCCCCCACGCATGGCGCGACAGTTCGCGATAGCGCTCGGGATCTTCACGCGCGACGCGATAGCTCTCGGTCAGGGCAGCGGTCAGTGAGCCATCGGCAATCCGAAGCGACGGAGATCGAAACAGCAGATCGCGATCGGGCGGCGAGTCGAGTGTACCTTCGACCAGAAATGCGTTGCGCTCATCCACAAAATCCGACATCGCGGCGTGGCGCGGGGCGATCGCCGGGACTCCGCACGACATGAACTGCATCAACGACAGGGGATGCCCTTCGTCACTCGAAGCGTTCACCGCATAGGTCGTGGCCATCGCGAGTGCGTGAAGGGCAAACTCCGTCAGCGGACGATCAATGACGACAACTCGACAGCGAAACGGACGCAGCTCGCCGAGGACCTCCGCCAAGTGATCGTATGCATCGGACTTGCGACCACGAAGCTCGACGACGAGGGTTGCGTCGTCACACTCACCAAGGCTGCGGACAAAAGCTCGCACAATTTCGCGCGAGTTCTTGCTTCTCCTCCTGGGGTCGAAGACGGCCGCATAGACCACGCCTGTCAACTCCAGGCTCTTCGTTCTCGCGGTATCCTCCTTCGTCGCTTCCTCGATTGTCGGAATATCGATTTCGAAGCTTGCCTCGGCGCGAAAGCCCGCCGGATCCTCGACCGCGCCGCGCCCTTCGAGCTCGACCGCTAGAATCTCGAGAGGGCGCCGGCCGAGGTCGGGGTTACGACCGAGGCTATCGCAGGCCGGCGACGAGCGACTCCACACCGGTGCCGGGATCGAGCTGACTGGATAGGCATCCCCCATAGCCTTGCGCACCAACTCCTCGGCCACGGACGAGTGAGTGATCGCGTTTCCCAGCGCCGCCAGGATCGAGGCCCAGTCCGCCACAGGCCTTCCGATCTCTCGCTCGGCCTGCAGATCAGCGTATTGCCATGTGAAGATAGGGATCGTTGGGCAACGCTGGCACAAGGGGGTGCGGTCCGGTGTGGTAAACGACAGGAGCAGGCAAGGCCGGCTGATGTGCGCACAGACGTCGTAGATTGCGTCGGCCTGCTCTGCGACACCGTAGCTTCCGGACGATCCGTCCATCGTCTCTCGATCGATTTCGACGATCTCGACGACGATTCCCAGATCCTCGAGAAGCCGACGGAAGGCTTGCAGGGAGATTCGATCGTCCCCGGCCGGCAGCCCCTCGCGACCGGAACCCGAAGAACGCGCACAATGCACCAGGAACACCGGCGTCACGGCGCTGGCCAATCTGCGTCGCAGAGTCGCACCCGCGAGAGGTTCCGTGCGCTCAGCATTGGCCGAGCTCCCGGGCACGTTGGAAGCGCGGGAAAACGTCGGCAGCCCGACCTCGGTCTGCGAGAAAGCTCTCGATGTCCGCACCGATGCGCCCAACGACCAGCTCGACCGCTGCAGAGGTCCACTCGATCGCTAATCCGCTTGCCGGCAATCGGAGACCGAGCTGCGGAAACAGCTCATCTTGGACCTTCGGTGGGATGTTCCGGAGTGATGCCGCCAGCGTCGGATCGCGCTGAATCGCTACCAGCTCGTCCGAATCGAAACACTTCATATCACCGGGATTCCGACGTCTCTTCGTATCGGTGATTTCGACGTCGGGAGAAACGCCGAGGAAGTCGAAGCAACGCTGCAGTTGCGGTATCGGCTCCGCCGCCAGGTCTTCGAGGAAGACGACGATCCACTGGTCGTCTCGTAGGTAGCGGCGGTAATTGTCGATGCGCGCACCGTAGCTCGTGCCATCGACCAGGTTGGGAATGCGAGCGAGGGCTTCCTCGAGCCCACGCGGGCAGCGCGTGCCGTACAAGCGCGCGCCGTGGTGGTGGAGGTCGCGGAACGCGGACTCGATTCGGTCGATCGGGTCACGCACCATGAAGATCAGCTTGATGTCGGGATAGCGTTCGAGAATTCGCTCGCGCGAAATGACCTCGGTGGTCGCGTCCGTGTACCAGATGTTTCCATCACCGATGCAGCGTTCGCGGCGGATCTCCGCGAAGCGGCGCTCGTAGCCGCTCTCGCGCACCGCGTAGTCGTCCAGATCGAGAAAGCGGTAGTCCTTGCCGAGCGGCATGAAGATCTCCGGGTGCTCGCCGAGCAAAGCGCAGAGAGTCGTGGTCCCGCACTTGGCGATCCCTGGAACCAGAAAGTCCAACCGCATCGCAGTATGGATACCGATTCAGCCTAGCTTGTCCACGTCATAAGGGTTCGTCTGGATCGCCACAGCGCCACGGCCAGCGAACCGGGCAGTTCGAAGTTCCGAGGAAAGACCTATGCTCGCGAAGCGGTTGTCCGTCGAAGTTCCGACGTGCCCCGCGTCTTGCGTGCGCTAAGGATAGTCGGAGCCAAGCCCCACTTCGCCTCAACTGCGCAACGACAATCCGTGCTGCTCCAGGCGCCAGACCAGGTGATCGATCCGGTCCTGGCCGAAGAACGGCTCGCCGCGGAACACCGCCGTCGGAACACCCCAGTGACCCGCCGCGGCGTGCGCTTTCTGGTTGGCCTCGATCGCGTCTTCGAAGTGCTGCGGATCGGCTTCGATCGCGGCGTCGAGCTCGGCTAGATCGAGGCCCGCCGCTTCCGCGGCGCGGGAGAGATGATCGCCTTCGTGCCAGTTCTCGATCTCACCGGACCAGATCATGCGGCTAACCTCATCGATGAAGGCCAGCCCACGACCGCGCTCGACCGCCGCCACGCCGAGACGGGTCAGTCGGTGGATGTACGGCTGCTCCTTCGCGATCCCGACACCGAGCTGCTGCACGACCGGGTCAGGGCGGGGCCAGCCGTACGGGATATCGTTCATCTGCGCGATGCGAACCGTGTCGCGCAGCAAGTACGGCGGCCACATCGGATTGACGCGGTCGAAGAACTCCGGGTCGCGAATCGCGATCGGATAGACCGGACGAACATCGCACGCCACATCGTAGCGGGCCACCAGATCGACGTAGCGACCTGTCGCGAGATACGAGTAAGGACTGCGAAACGACCAATAGAGCTCGAACGATAGATCGGAAGGCATGGCGCCAGCAGTAGCGCACGCCTCCGGCAAAGGAAAAGGCCCCGCAGGCCCTCTGCGTGGCCCGGGTACGCGGTACTGCCTATGGGGTACGGCTACTTCCCGATGAACGCCGACTTCCAGCCCGAGTTGTGCCGCGACCTCGATTTTAGTCTCGGTATCCTCCCCCTTTTTCAGTTGACCAAGGCCTTCGGTCGCTGATTGGAACCGGGCCGGCATTGGAGAAGACGCGTCCCCAAACGGGCAGCGCCCAATACCCCCGCGGGCCCCAGGAAAATCAGGGCCAGGCCCTGATCTTGGCGAGACATTTTCTCTTATACCGGCGGTTGGAGCTGAGAATCGGGGACCGTCCCCGATTTCACCGGTGAATCGAGATGCGCCGGGGATGCGTACACGTTGTAGTCAAATGAACGTCCGCAGCTTACTCATAATCGAACGAGTAGCGCCGCTCTTCTTTCAACGTCGCAGGCACCAAACCGCGGCCTGGGATGTCGACGGTCATGCGGATCGTTCGCTCTAGTGTCTCGGCGTAGATGAGCATCGTGGCGGGATCGATGAGGCGACTCGCAGAACCGGAAATCCTCGAGTCGGAAACGGATGGCGCTTCGCCGCCCACCTCGCCTGCGACCCCCTTGGCAATCTCGCCCGCCAGGCGCCCGAATGCGGCGGCGTCTGAATCGTATCGCTGCTCCACCTGCACGCAGGACCCGGCCTCGCAATCCTCGAAACCTGGAAACGAAATAGTCGTGAAATACGTGAGCGCTTCACCATTCGGCAGCGTAAAGGGAACCTCCGCGTCGATCGACTGTCCTGTGGTGAACTCGCCCCCCGCGAAGTCGCCGATACGCCCGTTCCACTCCGCAGTTTCGCGAGCTACAAGGGCATCTTCATTCAGCGCTTGGGCGACAGCCCGCGCGGATTCAGGGGGTAAGGAGCGAAGCGCCTGGTCGGCGAGCTCTCCATATCCCTCGACACTCTGGATCTGCCCGCCCTCACTGATGCGGTAGGTCACCACGGTATTCTGAAGAAGCTTGGTCAGCGGATCCTTGACCGGCTTGCCGTTCCTCTTCAGTTTCAGCGAAACGGGCTTCGCCGTCATGACGTAGCCCGCCTCGGAACGCCGAATCGAGATCGCCGTCTTCGATGCCGACCGCTCCGTCTGGCGCCCCAGGCCTTCGAAGATCTTGTCGCGTTTGGTCACGACCTTCTGGACGAACTCTGTGCCGTCGGGAGGCAAGAATCGGAACCGGAACGTCTGCGGTTCAACCGGTTGCTCGACCTTGGTAGCGCACCCCGTGCACAAGAGTACGATCACCGCCGACGCGAATGCGAGAAGTCTACTCATAATACCACCTATTGCTCGGGCGCCAGTCAGCCCCGTTCGGACCGGGGTAGCATGCGCCCTCACGTATCTTTAGATAGCCCAACACCTCGAGCTCGAGATCTCAGGAGACGTGGCTCCGGCCCCCTGTGAATCTTGCGTTCGCTAGCGAGTGCACAGATTGCCGGTTGGGGTTACCACAGTACCTGGGCCCATCCAACTGCCCCACCAAGTCCTGCTGAACAAACAACTGCGACGATAGGACGTACCTGCTCGCCATGTCGACAGGATACCTTGCTTCCACAAGAGAAGGATCAAGGGACAGGCTTCGCCCAAAGCACCAAGAGAGCACAAGAATCGTCGACATACTAAATATAGTATGCTAGCAGGTTGCCGATGTGGGAGATCCTTGAGCATCGACGTATCGCCCGGCGGGCGATACGTCTCCCACCAGAGGTGTTGAAGCGCTACGAGAAATGGAAAGACATCGTCAGGCTATCCGGACCTAAAGGGCTGCGGCTGATCAAGGGATTTCGCGACGAAGCGCTGCGTGGACAATGGAAGGGGCACCGATCTTCGAGACTGAGTGACCAATATAGGGTGCTGTACAGAATCGAAGGTCGCGAGGTGTTGGTGATGGTGATCGATATCACCGCTCACGATTACCGTAGAAAGAGATCACGATGAGAAAAGACTTTCGAAGGGCACGAAAATCCATCGACGTATCCGTGGGCGAGTCGGTGCGCATCATCCGCGAGCTACAGGAGTTGACGCAAGACGAGCTCGCGCAACACACGGGGATCCCACAATCGACGATTTCGGCGATCGAGAACGATCGCATCAACCTCGGAGTAGAGCGCGCCAAGGTTATTGCCCGCGCCTTGCGCTGCCACCCCGCCGTCCTGGTCTTCCCCGGCTGGGACGTCGAGGAGTCAGCGGCGTAGTATTTCCGGTGCCACCGCGCGCAACGGGAAGCCATGGAATCCACCAGTAGGGCCCAGCCGCAGGACGAACACACCCCCGTATTGCAGCCCGAAGGCAGTCCTTCTATTCGACCCGTGTCATGAGTGAGCTTCTTAACTGCATCGAACGCACCACCGGCACGGGCGACCCCGAGTACTCGGTTATCTGGCTGCACGGCCTCGGCGCGGACGGGTCCGACTTCGAACCCGTCCTCCCCCACCTCGGTGTCGACGACCTACCGATCCGCTTCGTGTTTCCGAATGCGCCGGCGATTCCGGTCACCATCAACGGTGGTTTCGTCATGCCGGCCTGGTACGACATACGCGATGGCGATCTGGCCACGCGACACGACGAAGCCGGAATTCGCCGCTCGGCCGAGCAGGTCAGCCGCTTGATCGCGCGCGAGAACGAACGCGGCGTGCCGAGCGAGCGCATCGTGATCGCGGGGTTCTCGCAAGGCGGCGCGATCGCCCTTCACGCAGGGTTGCGCCACCCCGAATCGCTGGCGGGCATCGTCGGGTTGTCGACCTACCTCGCGCTCGCGGACACGCTGACAGCCGAGCGT